>SBHH01000276.1 GCA_006226265.1 Alphaproteobacteria bacterium
CTTGACCGTCGCCATGCCCGCCTTCCAGCCGAAACGGCCCAGCATAATCTTGTGCTCGGGCTGATCCCAGACATGATTGACACGGCCCGAAATGCCGTCGCCGTCCTTGTCGTCCGGGTCAGCCTTTGCGAGGATATCCTTCTCCGGAATGGCGGAGAGCAGGCCAAGACCGATCACCGCAGGTGCAACGCGCGGTGAAAACATGATGTCATCGCCGAGCGGACCGAAGGCAAGCTTGGTAAATTCATAAGTCGGGACAGAGAGCGTGTAGGGTGTGCCATCCGCGAACTTGCCGGATTTCTCATGGGTTTTGATAAGGACGCGTCCCTCAGCCGGGACGCCCGGAATGGCGCGATCGTTCAACTGATTACCATAGGCCGGATGCGGTTTCGGACCGCCGACATCATTCTTGCCTGGAATGCTGAGGCGGACGAGCATCGAAAGCATTTCGTCGCCATATTTTTCTGGCGGATGCCCGCGCCCGTCCCGCAAATGACAGGAGGAACAGGAAACCCGATTGAAGGTGGGGCCAAGGCCGTCCAGTTTGCGCACCGAGGCCGGCGCAATCACCCAGTTGGTATTGAACAGTTTATTGCCGAAGAAGAAAACCCGAAGATCCTTGCGGTTGATATTAGTTGAGGGCAACGCAAAGGAGTTTGACCCGCGGGTCTGCTGGGTCGTGTCTCCGCCGATGGGGCCGGATATGGGCTCAAAAGCATGACGCGGCATTTCTGCCGCGTACGCATTTGGTAGAAGCAAAAGGAAAATGACTATCTGTGCCCAGATAAAGCGCTTCATTTAAGTGACTCTGCAAAATTGGGAAATTGAGATTGATCCTTAATTGCAGATGTATCAACCCCCGGTCGGAACGACAACCTTTACGCCCAACAATTTTCCGATTTCTTTCACAACATCGGACTGAGCCTGCAGCGCCTGAATGACCAGTTCGGCTTCGTTCCGCGCCTTGCTGCCTTCCGGCGAGACGAGGATCGAGTCATAGGGATAGTTGAGGTTGGAGATTGCGCCTTCGGATTTGTTGAGGGCGGCAATCATCTTGGCATTGAGGCCGGGGGCGAGCTTTTCGACCAAGCTGTCGATGCCGGGGCCTTCCACATCCGGGTAGGAACCGAAATAGACATTCCGGATACCGCGCTCATCAAAGATGATATCGTTGAGCGTATTGTCGGAGAAGCAGGACTGCTCGTCCTCCTGATCGCCGCTGTCGAGACCCGTCGCAATACGTTCCGCCGCCAGTTCGAACTCGCTGAGCGTGGCGAGGGAAGTGAGGATACGGCCGAGCGCTTCCTTGTCGCCCATCGCGATAAATTTCGCCGCATAGTTGTCGCCATTGCCGGGCGCCCAGGCCTTGACCAGATAGTCGAGGTCTTCCGTCACCATCTTGGTCACGGTCGAAAGATAAAGCCGACGACGGTCATTATTGCCCTTGCCGGGCGTATAGTCGGAAACCGGGCGATTGCCGGGAGCCGTCGGGTTCATATCCTGGCCCCAGAGCAGGAACTCGATGGCGTGATAGCCGGTCGTGACGTCGGCCTCATCCTTCACCTGATCATTTTCATGAATACTTTTTTCCGTGATCTTGATTTTCGGATTATTGATGATGCCGCCCTTCGGGTTGCCTTTGGTGTAATCAATGAAGCCTTCGTTGATCGGCCAGGCGTTCAGCCGGCCCTCCGGGCCTTCCTCACCGGTCTTTTCGTTCACGAAGTCGATCGGCCCTTCATAGAAGCGGAAAGCCTCGGTCATAAGATAGCTGGTGCGGGCGTTGATCCAGGCATTGCGCGCCGCATTCATGCTGTCCTGAGTGGGATCTTTCAGCATGGCCTCGACGGCCGCCTGAAGGTCCTTTCCATCGGAAAGGGCCTGCTTGTAATTTGCATGAACCAGCTTGGCGTAGGTTGCGATGATCGGTCCGGCGTCATAATCCGGCACATAACCAGCGGCATCCTTGTCGAGGGCGTAGCTCGAAATATTCCGGACCGGATCGGTCTGAGAGGCTTGCGCACCGGTGGCAACCAGAAGGGCCATCATCGATGCGGTTGCGAAAAGGGATAGTTTTCTCATGGAAGTCCTCACTTGTCTTAGAATTCAATGGCGTAGGAGACGAGCATGCCGAGACCCTTTGAATCGACACCGCCTTCTTCTGCAAGGCGCCAGGCTGCAGCGACACCGAGGCCGCAATCGAAATCGTAGCCAAGGGTCAGATCCCAGACATGATCGTCCGTATCGACACCCCCAGTTTCCGTATCCCGGCGCTGATAGGTGGTGGAGGCAACCCAGTTCATGTAATTGACCGAAGTTGCCACAGTGAGATACTTGGCGCTATCGCCATCAATGCCGCCGGCATTGTCGAAATAGGCATATTCGGCAAAAGGTGTAATCGTGACCTGATCATTGACCTGGAAAGCATATTCGGCGCTGACGACATAGCCGAGCTGATGTTTGTTCCCATCCTCTCCTTCTGCGAGGGAAGAAAAGCCGGCATGGTAGTTGAAGCCGGCAACGCCATCGAAGCCGCCATCGAGCGCAACAGCATAAGAGGAAAGGCTTTCGGTGTTGGCCGGTCCTCCGTCAGAGCGGTGCAGGACACCGCGTTGGGTGCCGACCGAATTGCTGAGGAAAGTGGTATCCTGGAAAAACGTGCTGGCCGAGATAGTATGCTCGCCAGCAGCATGGAAGCCAACTGAACCTCCGACGCCGATCATCTCGGCAAATTCATAATCCTCATTGAGGTCAGTACCGTAGAGGCCCGGCGCCACATCCCAGGCAAGGCCAAAATTCGGGGTGAATTTACCCGCGTATACTTCGTAATTGTCCTTGGCAAAATTTGCCGTCAGGATATTGAGATATCCGCCAAGGTCCTCGAAAGCGCGATCCCCCGTCGGATCTTTCACCGGCTCAAAGGTCGCTTCGGAATTGAGAGAGAAATTCTCGTTGAACTCAAGCCGATTGCCAAGGGTGAGTGTCGGATACAGATCATTGATCTCTGCGGCGGGATCATCCGACTGATACGTCCAGTCGTTTTGAACCTCAATTGACAATTCCCCGGAAAGCTTGGGGTAGGATTCCTCTTCCGCCAGGGCGGGAAGACTGATCATTGAGGCGACCGAAGCCATGATAATTGCGGTTTTCATTATACTCATTCCATCTTGCTGAACGTATCAAGCCGTTATCCAGCAAGGGGTTACGTCCCCTCGCAAAAGATTACGAATCTGTAAGAATTACTATCCCTCCTCCATAGTAAGATTGAGAATGATTTGCAATATAAAAATTAATAATGATTACTAAAA
>SBHH01000024.1 GCA_006226265.1 Alphaproteobacteria bacterium
TAGCCGCCGCAATAACATTATAGCCCGCCATTGAAATGCCGAACATCGACCAGGCGATCTCGTTGCAGCGGACCAGGGGCGCGGACATGATCTGCGCCTTCAAC
Source organism: Alphaproteobacteria bacterium (assembly GCA_006226265.1). Classification (GTDB taxonomy): domain Bacteria; phylum Pseudomonadota; class Alphaproteobacteria; order Sneathiellales; family Sneathiellaceae; genus Sneathiella. The sequence goes on from SBHH01000024.1 coordinate 105, forward strand.
TGTTCGACCGTCAAGGCCTTCGACGTATCGCCAACGCATTCCGCCGACCCTTGCCACCAGCCCTGCTCCACCCCGACATGATAGAAGCCGATGCCCGCCGTTGCAAGGAAGGCCAGCGCACAGAGAAGGAGAAAGGGCGCGGGACCCATCCGCCGCTGGAGCAAGAGGCCGAGGAGCGCGATCACAATCACCACGGCATAGGGCCAGCGTTGATAAAGACAGAGGACGCAAGGGTAAAGATCAAAGACATATTGCGCGATAAAGACGGTGCCGAGGGCGCCGAGGGCGGCCAGAAGCGCAATCCATAATCCGTTACGATAGAAATATGCCAAGTCGTCCTTCCTTCTACAGTCTCCGCGAAAACAGGCTATAATAGGTATTTAAGGGCGAAAAAACCACCGATCAACAGAACAAAGAAAAGGATCGTCAGGAGACCGAGGTATTTCTCGATGAAATCGCGGATCGGTTCACCGAACCACCAAAGCAGACCGGCCACCAGATAAAACCGCAAAGAGCGCGACAGGACGGACGCCAGCATGAAAATCGCGAGGTTGAGATGGGTCACCCCGCTTGCAATTGTAATCACCTTATAGGGAAAGGGGGTCAGGCCGAAAAAGGCGACGATCCATCCGCCCCATTCGTTATAAGCCTCGGTGAATTTGTCGAACTTGTCAGCATAACCATAGAAATTGATGATCGGATCGCCAATCCAGTTGAAAAAGACCGCGCCGATAGCGTAACCGAGTATCCCGCCGAGGACCGAGCAGATGCTGCAGAGGAGCGCGATCCGCCAGGCCTTCTTGCGGTTGGCCAGAACCATCGGAATCAGGAGAACATCCGGCGGGATCGGAAAGAAGGAGCTTTCCGCGAAGGAAACCGTCCCGAGGAACCACATGGCCCGTGGCCGCGCCGCCAGGCTCATGGTGTAATCATATAACCGTCTCAACATCCGCCGCGATCCCGCCTGTAATCCAACTTCGCTTCCTCGGTTCTAGCGGTTTTTCCTTCACCCGCCAATAGTTATCGCAATTAGCAGAAAAGCCGTGCGCACCGGTTCGCGCCACGTTCATGCTCTATTGACCGCACCGAAATCATCGCTATAGTGCGGCTTTCCACAGAGCCCCTGTGGCGGAATTGGTAGACGCGACAGACTCAAAATCTGTTGTCCTTAGGGCGTGCCTGTTCGAGTCAGGCCAGGGGCACCATTTAATCCTGTAAAATCTGCCTGCACGTATCATGTGCCGCGTTCCGGCCCGTCCTCAGCAAGCACGAGAATGACAAGCGCGGCAACTGGCAGGGCAAAAGACCGGAAATCCCAGTTGCATGAAGCCAATCGCCCCGCCCTTTCCTGAATTCAGCGCCCGGCGGCTTTCAATAAACTGCGGCAATGCATAAGCATTTCAAATATTCAAATACAGAATGGACGAAAACAATTTGTTTTGCTAAGGTGCAGCCGTCTTAGGGGAGTAGTCTGCTCACCATCCGGTGAGTGATCCTGTCAACATACTTGATCCCGCATGGATCATGGCAGGGTCGCACGGAATCTGGTTTTCCGGCTGACAAGACCTGAGGCAACGGCCATCCCGCACGCGGGAGGATGTCTGTTGCCTTTGGTTGTTTGTCCCGCTGGAATTTTGAAATGGACTCTCTCTTTACCTCACTTTTCACCGTTGCACTGGCCGAAATCGGCGACAAGACGCAGCTTTTATCCCTTGTACTCGCAAGCCGCTTCAAAAAGCCCTGGCCGATTATTGCCGGAATCCTGCTCGCAACCCTCGCCAATCACGGGCTTTCCGCCTGGGCGGGATCCTGGCTCCGGCGGTTCATCGAGGGCAGCTACAGTCTCTGGATCATCGGCGGCAGTTTTGTTGCCGTCGGCCTCTGGCTTCTGATCCCGGACAAGGATGATGACGAGACCCCGCGCCTACAGCAATATGGCGCCTTCGTTGTCTCCCTTACCCTCTTTTTCCTCGCGGAAATCGGTGACAAGACCCAGATCGCGACCGTCCTTCTCGGTGCACGGTTTGACGATGTCTTGCTCGTGACGTTCGGCACGACCGCCGGTATGCTGATCGCCAATGTTCCGGTTGTTTTTGCAGGGAATGCGCTGATGGCCCGCCTGCCGATGCGCACGGCCCATCTGGCCGCGGCAGCGGTCTTCATCCTTATTGGGCTCTATACAATGTTTTTCTGAAATGGCGCCGCAGAGGATCAGGGTTAACCATATCCTAATATCTTTTATGTAACTTCCAGGACATAATGAAAATGCCGTCACTTTAACGAAGCCAAGGGACATCCGATGCCTTTTCCGATGATGCTTGCCGGTGGTCTGGTTCTTATTGCCGCGTTCTGGGATATCTTTTCCCGACGCATCCCGAATCTCTTGTCGGTGCTCATAGCGCTCCTCTATCTCGGGCAGGCGGCCTATATGGGGCAATGGGCGGATATTCCCTGGCACCTCCTCTGCGGAGCCGGCGTTCTCGCCGTCGGAATCGTCATCTTCTCGCTCGGCTGGCTCGGCGGCGGTGATGTTAAGCTTCTTGCCGCCCTCGCGCTTTGGGCTGGCCCGAAATATATTGCCTATTTCCTTGCAATGACATGCCTGTGCGGCGGCATTCTTGCGATCATCTTTGTCGTAACCGTTTATATCTCAAAAAAGCCGATCATCTGGCTCGGCGTCGACTGGCTGTTCCTGCATGTACTGAGACGACCCGCCCCCAGGATTCAGGAGAGAACATCAAAACAGATGCAGCTGCCCTATGGCGTCGCGATCGCAGCGGCGGGTTTTGCCGTCTTCGCCCAGGCCGCCAATCTGATCTGAGATCAGGCGGCCCGCGCGAGCCAGATGCCGAAAACGATGCAGGCCGCCCCGCCAAGATAGCGAAGCGAGAGCGGCTCTTTCAGAAAAACATAGCTGAGAAGCGGAACAAAAACGAAGCTGAGCCCCATGAAGAGATAGGCCCGGCTTAACGGCACGTGACGGAGCACATAAACCCAGGTAATCGTCGCAAGTCCATAAAGCATCAGCGCCATCAGGAAATAGCCATTCAGTGACAGTCTGAGAAGGCTTTCCATATTAAGAAAAGCGACATCCCGGCTCGCCATTTTGAACAGGATCTGACCGACCGCAATCACAAAGGGCAGGATGACGAGTGTCACGTCTCTGGTGTAATCCATCTTGAGCTCCTTTCTTCCTCTC
>SBHH01000009.1 GCA_006226265.1 Alphaproteobacteria bacterium
CGGGATTTCATTTATCAATGAAAAAACAATCCTGCTTATTGATGGCATTGCAAAATTAATCGATCTGAAGATTTTAATTGCCCTAATTCTTCTTGCCGAAATTGCCGTTGCCGCGTCAAGTATCTGGACTCATTCATTCCCACAAAAGAACAGCTTTACTCCCGAGCAAATATCCTATTTAAACCTGTATGAAACCCGTGCCCAGTTTACATTTTACAGTTCATACTGCGTTGTCATCTTCGGCTTTTTTCTGATCGCGGGTCTGTTTTTTCCGAACCGTTTCCGGAAGGGAGGATCCTCGGAGCGGAAGGTATCGGCAGCAATTCCTGACTGGCTCAGGCCATGGGTGGGCGTGATCTTCTGGGCCGCCATTTTCATTGCCTACAAGCAAACCGGATCTACCGTGCTGCAGACCGGATTAAAGGCGCGCGACTTTTTCCTTGCGTTTGCAACAGCTTATCTGATGATCGAAACAATAAAGGGCCGCTTCACGACGAAAACCGTCCTGATTGCCCTGCTTTCGATGATTTTCATCTTATATCTTCTCCCGCTTGTCGTTCCCTATGAAGTCTCCAACAGGCGATTGTTCAGCATGGACATGCACTGGTCGGCTGTCCTCGGAGATGGGCTATACAAGGATACACTGACCGGAGAGGATTTCGCGGCGTTTTCGAATTACGGTGTGTTGCTCAACAAGCTTATTTTATTTTCCCGCTCGATCCCGCTGTTTGAAACACTGGCGGGGACGGTGACGTTCCTTAAATTCATCAATCTGGTTTTCTCCGGACTGGTTGTCGCCATAATTTTTCAGCGCCTCGGGACGGATAACAAGCGAATGATATGGGCAACGACCCTTTTGATCCTGTTTGTCTATTCAGGCCGGATTTCGGGGGTTGCCGAAACTTTCGGGGCTCCTAATCAGCTGCCGGTCCGCATTCTCATGGTCCCGCCAGTCGTCATTCTGGCCTATTATCTGGCCGGCCGAAGCGGGTTCATCGGCCCGGTAATTTTCGGGCTGCTTGCACCTGTGCTTTTCTTCTACAACTTTGAAACCAGTTTTTACTGCATCCTTGCGGTGGGATTTGCGATTTTTATCGAAAGCGCGCGGGAGGGTCTGTCCAGTGTTATCAGAGCGGGCGCTTTGCTTGTCGTCAGTTTCCTGCTGTCGGGCGCCCTTCTGATGCTTGCATTGTTTGACGGGTCGTTCGGCGCGATTTGCGCTGAAATCTTCCGGCTTGCGAACATAAAAATACATAGTGGAACAAGTGGTTTCGCGGGCCTGCCGGTTTATTTCTTTCTGCCATTTTTATGGATTATGATCCATGCATTCGTTCTGTTTTCCCGCTATCTGCTGTCCGTGAGGGAACAGGGCCGGCTGTCCCCCATTGAATTTCAGAACGTCGTTATTGTTGGAATTATTATTGCGGCCGGACCTTATGTCATGAACCGCTTTTCACTTCAGAATATGCTGGTTCCTTTTTTGTTATATACTCTTCTTGTTCTGCCAAAGCTCGTCACGGGACCGAAAGCGGACCGTGCGCTCTGGTCCTTTATTCTGATTGTCCTGATCACCCCCTTTATATTCGGGAATCCAGTAAAGCGGGTATGGTCCAAGCATTTTGTTACCAGCATGTCGGATAAACTCCAGGGCCGGCTGGCACCATGTCTGGATGGCATGACCGCCTCCGACAAACTTTGTGAATATGTGCTCGGAAAAGCAGATGAACTGGAACGGCTGGCGAGTGAGAACCCGGGCCTGAATTGGATGAGCGGGTTGTCTCTTACGATGACACGTCTTACCGGAATGCAGCCGGCCCTGGATCAGAAAGCACCCTTTTTCTTTGCCCATAATACAGAAAGACGGGAAATTCTGGTGGCAGCGCTACGGCAACTCGGGGCGCCTGTCATTGTCTTCGATTATAATCCTGGCCCGCATGGAAATGTTGCGGGTATACATCCGGCGTCGGAAGATTTTCAAAGAAATCTGTTGCATTCCGCAGGCTATTACATCGTTGGCAATACAAAATACTGGAGGATAGCCCGCAGGCGCCTCAGATAATCAACTGGTGAAATTCCGCCCCTGGTATGCTGGCGGACGGGGACGGAAGGCGGAGCTGCAAAAACCCTAATCGTCGAGCTCGACCCAGATCGGGGTATGGTCGGAGGGGCGTTCCTGGCCGCGGGGGCCCTTATCGATCCCGGCCCGTTCCAGCCGGTCCGTCGCTTGCGGTGAAAGAAGCAGATGATCGATGCGGATACCGTGATCCTTTTGCCACGCCCCCCGCTGATAATCCCAATAGGTGTAGTTTATATCCGGGGTGAAAGTGCGATAGCCGTCCGCATAGCCCATGTTGAGCAGGCACCGGAAGCGGTTGCGGCTTTCGGGGCGGGTAAGGGCATCTCCCTCCCAGGCTTTCGGATCGTAGCAGTCCTCATCCTGCGGGATAACGTTATAATCGCCCGCGAGCACGACCGGCTTCTCGGTCTTGAGAAGCTCTCCGGCGCGGGCAATCAGATGCTCCATCCAGTTGAGCTTGTAGGGGAACTTCACATCGTCATCGGTCGGGTTGCCGTTCGGCAGGTAAATGGAGGCAATCCGCATCCCCTTGACCGTCGCCTCGATATAGCGGGCCTGATCGTCCGTCTCGTTGCCGGGAAGGCCGCGGATCACATCCTCGATCGGCTCCTTGGCGAGGATCGCGACGCCGTTATAGGTCTTCTGGCCGTGGGTCTCGACATGATAGCCGAGCGCCTCGACCTCTTTGCGGGGGAAGGCGTCATCGACAAGCTTCAGTTCCTGCAGGCAAAGCACATCCGGCGCAGCATCTTTTAAATAGTCTTCGAGCCGCGGCAGGCGGGCTTTGACCGAATTGACGTTCCAGCTAGCGATTTTCATCTTGACCTTCCGACGAAGTGCTCACGAAAAAGCCCGGCGCAGGGCCGGGCCATTTTTCTAGCATCTTTGCGCAGCCGATCAAACGGCAAATGACGATCCGCAGGAGCAGGAGGCCGTCGCGTTCGGGTTCTTGATCTGGAAGGAGGCGCCGATCAGGTCGTTCACATAGTCGATTTCCGAGCCCGCGAGATAGAGGAGCGATATCTGGTCGACCAGCAGCGTTGCGCCCTTGCTGGTCACGGCGATATCGTCCGGGTTCCGGGTATCTTCAAGATCGAAGCTGTATTGAAAGCCGGAACAGCCGCCGCCCTCGACAGAGAGCCGCAAGATCGCGGGTTTCGTCTGCCGGTCCGCAATCCATGCGACACGCTTGGCTGCGGCGGGGGTGAGTGTCA
>SBHH01000155.1 GCA_006226265.1 Alphaproteobacteria bacterium
CTTCGTATCTGGCAGGGTCCGGCTGGTGCCCATAAAGGACCAGTCGGGCACGGTAGACTGCAACTCCCGCGCCGTGAACCCCATGCCAAAGCAGAAGACGGACGGTTTACTCATTCGGCTTTCGGTCCCGCTTCGGTCCGGCCAAGAATAACCTCGGCAGTCACCGACTGCTTGACCGAAACCAGAAGATCGGTGCTGTTCCCGCCTGCGGAGTTGGCCGGAGCCGCCTCTGCCGACTTCATCAGCATGGCGCGCGGACGGCTGTCATCGGCATTGCCGAAAGAAGCGCGGCTCATGACGAAATCGACGCGGCGGACGCGGTAATCGGGGCCGTCCATCACTTCATTCAGCCGCTTGGCCTCGGCGATTGCCTGCTTGTAGATATCGCTTCTGAGGTCAGCGCGAAGCTTTTCGAACTCGGCGAGCGAGGGCGTGAAATCGACCTGCTGAATGGAAAGCTTGTAGCCCGGGCTGCTGGCTTCCTTCGCCCGGTCTTCAAGGCCGGAAAGCTTGGCCTCCGGCACGCGGGCTTCCGCCATGATATACCAGCGGTTGAGGCCGGTCTGGTCCTGCCGCTGGCTCGACGAGATATAGCGCCATTCCACGCCGTCGGCGAGGGATTTGAGCGAGGCGGCAATCCGTTTCTTGATCGCCTCCGCATCCTGTCCCTGCTGCTGCACGAGATCGACAATGGCGGAAACGCGCGCGGTATCTGTCTTGACCCAGCCTTCCGTGGTCAGGGTCAGGACGACCTTGTCTTCGGCCGGATGCTGCATATGCGGCATCTGGGCAGCGGCGGCGGAAATCATTGCGAAAAAGGCAATCGTGGCAATCGCCAGTCTATTCATGCTAGAACTCCCTTGTTAGTCGCGCCAAAGCCTGGCGCCAGAAACCGGACCTAATATCCAATCGCGACCAAACTAAGGCAATCATGTACGGCAAATCCTTTTGCGGCGCCAGCCTCTTCCTCATAATCGCGCTATTCCTGCTTCCGCCGATCCAACCGGCGGGGGCGGAAGAGACGACAGCGAGCGGAGAATCTCCCCGCGTCCGCTACCAGAACTGCCTCGCGCAAACCAAGAAAGCGCCGGAGCTCGCACTCGAAAATGCCTTTGCCTGGCGCGATGAGGGCGGCGGCTTTCCCGCGCGCCACTGCGTCGCCCTCGCGCTCGTTGCGATGAAGAAATATGATATCGCTGCGCCGAAACTGGAGGAACTTGCCGAGGACATGCGAAAGGCGGGCTCCCCCCTTCTCGTGCCCGTCCTCTCTCAGGCGGCAAATGTCTGGCTGCTCGCCGGGAACTACGAGCGGGCCGAGGCGGTGGCGACGGCGGCGCTTGAGATCGAGCCGCAAAATATCGATCTCCTGATCGACCGGAGCCGTATTCGTGCAAAAACCGGCAACTATCAGGGCGCCTATGACGATCTTGATCTTGTGCTGAAACTCGACCCGACCCGGACCGATGCGCTCACCTTCCGCGCCGCCGCGCTCCGTCAGCTCGGGCAGATAACCCGCGCCCTTGAGGATGTGGAGCTTGCCCTCTCGCTCGAACCCGGTCTCGTCGATGCGCTGGCCGAGCGGGGCATCCTCTATCACCTGACCGGCAAGGACGATCTCGCGCGCAAAGACTGGCTTGCCGCCATCAATCTCGCACCAAAAAGCCCCGCCGCCGACCTCGCCCGCCTCAACCTCGAAAATCTCGACGTCCATACGGACAAGTAACCCTACCCCGTGATCAGGCGGCGGCGATATTCGAGGGCTTCGGCGACATGGGGGCGGGAGATGGTCTCGGAGCCTTCCAGATCCGCGAGGGTGCGCGCGACTTTAAGGACGCGGTGATAGCCTCTTGCGGAAAGCTTCAGCTTGCCGATGGCATCCTGCAAAAGCGGCATGGCGCGTGCGTCCGGGGCGGCGACACGCTCCAGCAATTCACCCTCAGCCTCCGCATTGGTGCGGATGGTCATCCCGTCCCGCTCGCCCCCCGCATAACGCTGCCGCTGGAGATCGCGGGCGGCGCGGATGCGTTTCGCGACGATCTCGGTCGTTTCGCGGGGGGCCGGCAGGGTGAGGTCGGCGGCGGAGACGGCGGGCACCTCAATATGGATATCGATGCGATCCAGCATGGGCCCAGAAATCTTCGCGCGATAATCCTGCGCGCAGCGGGGCGCACGGGCGCAGGCCTGCTCCGGGTCATCGAGATGACCGCAGCGGCAGGGGTTCATCGCCGCGACAAGCTGGATACGGGCAGGATAGGTGACATGCAGATTGGCGCGGGCAACCACCGCCTTGCCTGTCTCGACGGGCTGTCGCAAGGATTCGAGGACCTGACGGTTGAACTCCGGCAATTCATCGAGAAAAAGCACGCCGAGATGGGCAAGCGATACTTCCCCCGGCCGGGCGTTGCGCCCGCCGCCCACCAGCGCCGCGACCGAGGCCGAATGATGCGGATCGCGAAAGGGACGGCGCCTCGAAAGGCGCCCTTCCTTCATCTCGCCCGCAATGCTCGCGATCATATTGACCTCCAGCGCCTCGGCGGCATCAAGCTGCGGCAGAAGGCCTGGGAGACGCGCGGCCAGCATCGACTTGCCCGATCCCGGCGGCCCGGTCATCAGAAGGTTATGGCCGCCCGCCGCCGCAACTTCGAGGGCGCGTTTCGCGCTTTCCTGCCCCTTGATATCCTCAAGCCGGGCCATCATCCCTTCGTCCAGAAGATCGCCGGTCGCGGGCGGGCTTAAAACCTGCGTTCCCTTGAAATGATTGATAAGGGCGAGCAGGCTGGACGGCGCGAGGATTTCAAGATCTCCGGCCCAGGCGGCCTCCGCCCCCGAGGCGGCGGGACAGATGATATTCCGATCCCGTGCGACCGCATCGACGGCGGCGGGCAACACGCCGCTCACCGGATTGCAACTGCCATCGAGCGACAGCTCCCCCAGCACCGAATAACCGCCGATTTCCTCAAGCGGCAGCACGCCCATCGCCGCAAGGATGCCAAGCGCAATGGGAAGGTCGTAATGCGCCCCCTCCTTCGGGAGATCGGCCGGCGCGAGATTGACGGTGATGCGCTTCGGCGGCAGGCCGATACCGAGCGACGTCAGGGCCGCGCGCACCCGCTCCTTGCTCTCGGCGACGGATTTATCGGCAAGGCCGACGATGGTAAAGGCGGGAAGCCCCGCCGCCATCATCACCTGCACCTCCACTTCCCGGACGTCGAGCCCCTGGAAGGCAACTGTCTTGATCTGTGCCTGCATGTCGTCTGAATGAAAATTGCCCTGTTAAAGCA
>SBHH01000192.1 GCA_006226265.1 Alphaproteobacteria bacterium
GTGTTTCCGGTCTGGAAACATCCTCAAGGGGGAGCTTGATGGAATATTTTTTACAGCAATTGATTAATGGCATAACCCTCGGGTCGATCTATGGCCTGATCGCAATCGGCTATACCATGGTCTATGGCATTATCGGCATGATCAACTTTGCGCATGGCGATATTTTCATGGTGGGGGCCTTTATCGCGCTGATCGTGATCACAGCGCTCGGCCTGACAATCTCGACTGGGCTCGGCTTCATGATCCTTGCTCTTATCCTGGTGCTGATCTGCTCGATGTTCGTCGCCTCGGTCTATGGCTGGACGCTGGAGCGGGTGGCTTACCGGCCCTTGCGCGGCTCGTTCCGGCTTGCGCCGCTGATTACGGCCATCGGCGTTTCCATTGTGCTGCAGAACTACATCCAGATCACGCAGGGCGCGCGGGTGAAACCGCTGCAGCCGATCATCGCAGGCGGCTATAACCTGATGGGCGATCCCAATGTCGGCAGCGGGTTCGTGGTGCAGATATCCAACATGCAGATCATGATCATCTCCGTGACCATCGTTCTGATGGCGGTCTTTTCCCTGATTATCGCGAAAACCTCCCTCGGCCGGGCGCAGCGCGCCTGTGAGCAGGACCGCAAGATGGCCTCGCTCCTCGGCATCAATGTGGACCGCACCATTTCGACGACCTTCGTAATGGGCGCGGCACTCGCCGCCGTCGCGGGGCTGATGTTCCTGCTCTATTACGGAGTGATCGATTTCTTCATCGGCTTCGTCGCTGGCGTGAAGGCCTTTACGGCTGCCGTGCTCGGCGGGATCGGATCGCTGCCGGGCGCCATGCTGGGCGGCCTCGTGATCGGCCTGATCGAGACTTTCTGGTCGGCCTATTTCTCGGTCGAATACAAGGATGTTGCCGCCTTCTCGATGCTTGCCATCGTTCTCATCTTTCTGCCGCAAGGCTTGCTTGGTAAGCCGGAGGTGGAAAAGGTCTGATGGCTCAAACTTCATCCACGGGGGGACGGCAGTTCGATATTGGCAAAATCGCCAAGGATCTCGTCTTCACCGCGCTTATCGCCGTTGTCATATTTGGCTCCACCATCACCTTCCGCACAGTTTCGGCGGAAGGCGGCCTTGCACTCGTCAGCCGCTATGACATTGCCTTTTATGTGATTGCCGCCGTTGTTGCGGGACGCCTGCTGCTGTGGATTTTCTTCTGGAGCCGGGTGCCCGTCCGTAAAGAAGAGAAGAAGACCACGCTAAAGGAACGGACGACAGCTCTTCGCGAGAAGCTGGGCAAAGGCTTTGCCCCGGTGCTGCTGATTTTTGCCTTTGTGTTTCCGTTCCTGCCCTTTGTCGATCGCTATCTGCTCGATCTCAGCATCCTGATTCTGACCTATGTCATGCTGGGTTGGGGGCTCAATATTGTGGTTGGGCTTGCCGGCCTGCTCGATCTTGGTTATGTCGCCTTCTATGCAATCGGCGCCTATTCCTATGCCTTGCTTGCGCAATATTTTGGCTTTTCCTTCTGGATGTGCCTGCCGCTTGCCGGAATTCTTGCCGCCTTCTGGGGCGTCATCTTGGGGTTTCCGGTCCTTCGGCTTCGGGGTGACTATCTTGCCATCGTGACCCTCGCCTTCGGGGAGATCATCCGAGTAGTCCTTCTCAACTGGTATCAGTTTACGGGGGGGCCAGACGGAATTTCCGGTATTCCGCGACCGAGCTTTTTCGGCCTGCCCTTCCGGCGGGGTGAAGGAAATTTTGCCGATTTCTTTGGGTTGGACTATTCTTCGACCCAGCGCATTATCTTTCTCTACTTCCTTATTCTGGCGCTTGCACTGCTGACTAATTTCGTGACGAACCGGCTTCGCCGCCTGCCCATCGGACGCGCGTGGGAGGCCTTGCGGGAAGATGAGATCGCTTGCCGCTCGCTCGGACTCAACACCACAGCGGTAAAACTGACGGCCTTTGCGACGGGCGGTATGTTCGCAGGTTTTGCCGGATCCTTCTTTGCCACACGCCAGGGCTTTATCTCGCCGGAAAGTTTTACCTTCATTGAATCGGCCCTGATCCTTGCCATCGTCGTTTTGGGTGGCATGGGCTCGCAGATCGGGGTGGTAATCGCTTCGGTTGCCATGATCGGCGGGTTCGAGATTTTCCGCGAAGCCGAACAGTATCGCATGCTGATCTTCGGGCTTGCCATGGTGATCATCATGATCTGGCGCCCGCGTGGTTTGATCTCGACACGTATTCCGTCGATTTTCCTCAAGAAGCGAAAAGCGGTGTCCGGCGACATGGTCGCGCAAGGGGAGGGGCATTGACATGAGCGTGGATATCGAGAATCCGTTCCTGACGGTCGAGCATCTCAATATGCGTTTCGGAGGCCTGTTGGCGGTTGATGATCTGTCCTTCGATGTCGGCGGCCGGGATATAACCGCCCTCATCGGGCCAAACGGTGCCGGGAAAACGACGGTGTTTAACTGCATCACCGGCTTTTACAAGCCAACAGAAGGCTGCATTACCGCACATCATCCGGATGGCAAGAAATATATGCTGGAGCGGATGGATGACTTCAAAATCCCGAAGACTGCGAAAGTCGCCCGGACCTTCCAGAATATCCGCCTGTTCAGCGGCATGACCGTCCTTGAAAATCTGATGGTCGGTCAGCATAATCCGCTGATGGTGGCTTCCAACTTCACCTTTGGCGGCATTTTTGGCCTTAAGGGTTACAAGGATGCGGAACGCGAGGCGGTGGAGCTTGCCAAATACTGGATGGAGCAGACGGGCCTCACCAAGCGGGCCGATGACGCCGCGGGCGATCTGCCTTACGGCGATCAGCGCAAACTGGAAATTGCCCGGGCCATGTGCACCCGGCCCAAGCTTCTCTGCCTTGACGAACCTGCCGCCGGCCTCAACCCCCGCGAATCAGACGAGTTGAACAGGCTTCTCCTCTTTATTCGGGAGGAACGGGATACCGGTATCCTCTTGATCGAACATGACATGAATGTGGTCATGGGCATTTCAGATCATATCATCGTGCTGGATTACGGCAAAAAAATTGCCGACGGGACGCCGGAGGAAATCCGCAATGACCCGAGCGTGATTGCTGCCTATCTCGGTGTGGGAGACGAGGAAGTTGACGAGGTAGAACAGGAAATCGTGGAAGGAGCGGGCCAATGACTGAGACACCGCTTCTGCAAATTCGCAATGTCGAAACCTTCTATGGCAAGATTCAAGCCTTGAAGGGGGTGTCGCTTGATGTCAACGAAGGTGAGATCGTCACCCTGATCGGGGCCAACGGAGCCGGAAAATCGACCCTGATGATGACCATCTGCGGCGATCCGCGCGCGGCGCGCGGCGAGATTATTTTCGATGGTCAGGATATCACCTCGCTGCCAACCCATGAAATTACCCGGATGAAAATCGCCCAGTCCCCCGAAGGACGGCGCATTTTCGGTCGGATGTCGGTTTCGGAAAATCTGATGATGGGGGCGACCACGGCCGATCCCGCCTATTATGACGAGGATCTGGCGCGGGTGTTTGAATTGTTCCCGCGCCTGAAGGAACGGCGCAGCCAGCGGGGCGGAACCCTTTCGGGTGGGGAGCAGCAGATGCTGGCTATCGCCCGGGCGCTGATGGCGCGGCCCCGGCTGCTTTTGCTGGACGAGCCCTCGCTCGGGCTCGCACCGCTCATCGTGAAGCAGATTTTTGAAGTGATCAAGGAGCTCAACAAGGAAGATGGCCTGACGGTCTTCCTGGTCGAGCAGAACGCTTATCACGCACTCAAACTGGCCAACCGTGGCCATGTCATGGTGAACGGCGAGATTACCTTGAGTGGTACGGGCAAGGAACTTCTGGCGAGTGAAGAGGTCCGCGCGGCCTATCTGGAAGGGGGGGCGTGATCATGGGCATCATCTGGGAAAACAGCTTTTGGGTTTTCTTCTTTGTCACCGTCGTGATCGGAGGGGGAGCCGGGTTTTTGTCCGGGCGCTCCCTCGCGTCTAAATGGCGGCCCATTCCACAGCTGATATTCTACATGGTTCTGCTCGGCGTTGCCGTGCGGTTTTTCCATTATGCGTTGTTTCACGGCACCTTGCTGTCGATACATTATTATGCCGTCGATGTGATTGTATTGACCGGCATTTCCCTATTGGGCTATCGCCTGACGCGCGTCAGTCAGATGGTAACTCAATATCGTTGGCTTTACGCGCGGTCTGGTCCCTTTACCTGGCGGGAGAAGTAAAAACCCGCAAGATTCTTGCGTGATCTCACTGAAATCGCAAGGAAATGTCTTTACAAGGGTGGTAAAGTCATACCAAGATCAACGTAAAAACCAAGCTATCCTATGATTTTCAACTGGGAGTATTTAACGATGAAAAAAATTCTTCTTGCTGTATCGGCGTTGTCGATGGGCATGATGGTCAGCGCAGGCACCGCTCTCGCTGACATTGAAATTGCAACGGCAGGTCCGATGACCGGTCAGTATGCAAGCTTTGGCCAGCAGATGAAAGCCGGTGCCGAGCAGGCGGTTGCCGACATCAATGCAGCCGGCGGCGTCAATGGCGAGATGCTGAAGCTTGAAGTCGGCGATGATGCCTGCGATCCGAAACAGGCCGTAGCGGTTGCCAACCAGATGGCTTCCAAGGGCGTCGTCTTCATGGCCGGTCACTTCTGCTCCGGCTCCTCCATTCCGGCATCTGCCGTTTATGAAGAAGAAGGCATTGTCCAGATTTCTCCGGCTTCGACCAATCCCAAGCTGACCGACGAAGGTGGGGAAAATGTTTTCCGCGTCTGCGGCCGTGATGACCAGCAGGGTAAGGTTGCCGGGGCTTACCTCGCCGAGGAAAGTAAGAAAGGCAAGAAGATCGCCATCCTGCATGACAAGACCGCTTACGGTAAAGGCCTCGCGGATGCCAGCAAGGAAAACATGGAAGCCGACGGTGGCAAGGCTGCGATGTATGAAGCCTATACCGCAGGCGAAAAGGACTATACCGCTCTCGTTTCCAAGATGAAGCAGGCGGGCATTGATATCGTCTATATCGGCGGTTATCACACGGAAGCCGGTCTGATCGTTCGTCAGATGCGCGACCAGGGTATGAAAACCCAGCTCGTTTCCGGTGACGCTCTCGTGACCGACGAATTCTGGTCCATCACGGGCGATGCCGGTGAAGGCACGCTGATGACCTTCTCTCCGGATCCGCGGAAGAACCCGGATGCAGCAGGTGTTGTTGCCGAATTCCGCAAAAAGGGGATCGAACCGGAAGGCTATGTCCTCTATACCTACGCCGCCATCCAGGCTTGGGCAGATGCTGTCAAGGCCGCGGGTTCTACAGATGAGGACAAGGTTATTGCCGCCCTGCACAAGGGTAAGTTCAAGACCGTTCTCGGCGATCTCTCCTTCGATAAGAAGGGTGATGTCAGCCTGCCGGGCTATGTCTGGTATGAATGGAAAGACGGCAAGTACGACTATAAATAAGATCTTCTGATCTGATACGGCCCCGGAAGGAAACTTCCGGGGCCTTTTTTATGCCTGCAGGTTTCGGGACTTTTAGCGGGGCAATCAGCCGGTTTCGCGATAGCGGGCCGGGATGGCTTCGTAGCGGGTGTTGAGAATGCCATAATCGGCGGGTTCTGCAACTGCGAGCCCCATAAGCAGCAGGGCTTCACGCACCTCCTCGTCAAGGGACGCCATGGCGTCAATCACCGCCATATGCAGCCGGTCGGTCTCCCGCCGGGGGCGTTGTGATGTGATATAGGGAAGCCCCAGTGTTGGCTGTGTAGTCTTGAGAACGCGAAGGCCGTCCGCCGCGGCTTCATGCCGCTTGGCAAGCTCCCATGTCACGGCATCAATCGCGGCAAAATCGGCCTTTCCCTCGGCGACGGTACGGATTGACGCGCGATGTGATCCGGTCCTCTGACAGGAGCCAAGTATTTGCAGATCGACCCCGTCCGCCTTCAACTGATGGCAGGCGGCGGCAAAGCCCGATTGCGACAGCGGATCGTTATAGGCGAAGCTTTTGCCCGGGAGCGTCGCGATATTCGAAATATCGCTGTCTTTTCGGACGATTAGCACACTGAAATAGGAGCCTGCGCCGCAGCAGATATCATAAGCGGGTGTCCCGATCAGGGAAACGGCATTATGGAGCCGCGACGCGAAGGGAAGGCCGCAGGTTTGGCCAAACAGAAGATTCGGGCTTTTCCAGAGCGTCATGAGATCGGCGGCACCGCGGGTAAGGTTCTCGGGAACGGCAAAACCGCATTTACGAAACTCGTCTCGGAGAGAACGCCAGTAAGCGTCGGTCGCGGCTGCAACCTCCGGCCAGTCATACATTGGCAGGGTTGCCAGAAAATTATTACTCATCGGATACTCAGGACGGATCGAGCGGGAAAACAACGGGTTCCTTCCGGAAGAAGGTGAACTTTCGGAAAATCTCCCCATAGTTTCTGTAGAAATAGCCCTTGTTCATCTTCAGAAACCGCTCCCGATGTTTGGCATACATGCTTGGCAGCCGATACCAGGCGAGAGAGGGATAGGCATGATGAACGGCATGCAAGTTGTTGTTTAGGAAAAGGAAGCTGAGCGGCCCCTTATCTTCGATCAGGACCGAACGGCCCCGCATTTCCGGATGGGCCTGATGCTCAAGATAGGTGCGGATCATCAAAAGCGACATGCCGAAGTAGGACAAGACGAGATAGGCCGGAACGGACAGGCGTCCATACAGGCCGACCAGAACCAGAAGGGCGGTCACGGCAAGAAGGTGGAACACCCAGATGCGCGCAACCTTAAAATCGCCCGCGCGGATTTTACCCGCATCGGCAAGGACAAGCGCGACGGTCCCTATCAGCGGGCCCAGCAGCAGCCGGCCGAGCAGGCGGTTGTTGAAGCTGAACATCAGACGAAGCCATTTGGGGCAGTTGTCCCACTGACGCCGGGTCAGGTACCAGCTTTCCGGATCTTCCAGCGGATCGCTGATGCTGGCCTTCTGATGATGGATCAGGTGATTCTCCTTATAGCGCGGAAAGGGCAGGAAAATACCGATCGGCGGATAGGCGAGCATGTCGTTGGCGGCGCCGTTGAGGAAGGGGTGCCCATGGATGCATTCATGCTGCAGCGAGGAATGAAAGGCGATTACGGGAACAAGCACGAGGGCGGTCAGCCAGAGCGGCAGGGCGTCAGGACCGAATAGAAGCCCTGCCCAGAGGCCATAACAGATTACGACAAGTGCGAGGGTTCGCATCTCCTGAAATTCACGCAGCAACAGTTGATCTCCTTGAAATTATGACAGAATTATGACCTGAACCGGCTGTATGATACAATGATACAATCCGCTAATTTTTATGCTAATATACGACTAAAGTTGATAAATATAACTAAAGTGGAATTTTGATGTGAATGCACAGCAATTAGACTCAACCGCGACAGACAAGCGCAGCGTGGCGGAGGTTTTCCGCGACCGCATGGCCCTCCTGCTTGCTCGAAAAGGTTTCAATCTCAGTCAGTTCGCGGCCAGCATCAATATTGACCGATCAGCCTTGAGCCAATTTCTTGCGCCGGGATCGACACGGCTGCCGCGGGCGGAAACGCTCTGCGCCATTGCCCGCACCTACGGCGTTTCCGTGGACTGGTTGATGGGATTGATTGCAAGTGACGAGACAGATAGCGAGGCCGTGCCGATGCTGGAGATCGAGCGGATATCAGAAAGCAAGGCGAGTCTCAAGCTTGCCGAATGGCATCAGGAGGCGACGGGCTATAAAATCCGCTATGTACCGAGCTCTCTTCCCGACCTTCTAAGGACGGAGGAAGTCGGTAGCTTCGAGTTTGGCGATTATACGGTGGCCGAGCGAATGGCGCGCGAGCAGCAGATGCAGGATCAGCTCACCTATTCACGCCGCCCCGAAACGGATATCGAGGTTTGCATGCCCTATCAGGTGATCGAGCAGGTCGCGAAGGGTGAAGGGATATGGGGGCAGGTGCCGCTCCCTGTTCGGCGGCGCCAGTTGGAGCATATGATATCGCTGACGGAGGAGCTTTATCCGACCTTTCGCATGTTCCTCTTCGATGCACGGAAAACCTATTCTACCGCCTATACCCTGTTCGGGCCGATCCGGGCCGCGATCTATGTCGGTCAGATGTATCTCGTGATCAATTCGGTCGAGCAAATCCGCGCCTTTACGTCCCATTTTGACGGGTTGATCCGGATTGCCGATATTGCCCCGGATAGCGCAGCCAGGTCGATCAGGGCGCTTCTCGCCGAGTCACGATAGAACCCGGAGCGTGCGGGGAGGCAGGAAGATCGGAATCGCGGCACCCTCGGTCAGGTCGCGGGCAGTTTCCGGGCTGGTGAAGGCATGAAATTCACAGTCCGCCGCCACGAGGTGAAGGCGCGTCTGGCTTCCCATGAATTCCTTCGAGAGGAGCCGGGCGGTGAAGCTGTTCGGGTCGCCCGGCATATCCTGAAGGCAAACATTCTCGGGCCGGAAGGTCAATTCACCGTTGCCGTCGGGATAGACCTCGGGAAGCCGGAAACGACCGAGCGCCGAGAGAAAATGCCCCGCCTCCACCCGCCCGCCAATGAAATTGAGGCTGCCAAAAAACCGTGCCACCTCCCGACTTTCGGGACGCATGTAAAAGGCATCGGGCGGTCCCTCTTGAATAAGATGGCCTCTCAGCATCAGCGCGATTGTGTCGGAGAGAGTAACCGCTTCCTCCTGGTCATGAGTGACGAACAGGGTTGTGATCTCTGTCTTCTGTTGCAGTTCCTGCAACAGGCTCCGCATCTCGATCCGCAAAGTCGCATCCAGATTGGAGAAGGGCTCGTCAAGGAGGAGGAGGCGAGGCGCCGCGACCAGTGCCCGGGCAAGGGCGGCGCGTTGTTGTTGGCCGCCTGAAAGCGCGGCGGGTTTGCGCGCGCCCAGATCGTCGAGCTGGACGAGCGACATCATTTCCGCGACCCGAGTTTCCCGTTCTGAGCGTGGCATCCCCTGCATTTTAAGGCCGAAACCGATATTTTCCGCCACTGTCATATAGGGAAAGAGTAAAGCCTCCTGAAACATCAGGACCGTGCGGCGCTTCTCGGGCGGGAGGGCAAGAACAGACTGGCCATCCATCCGGATATCCCCTTCCCCGGGTTTCAAAAGCCCCGCGATCATTTTAAGGACGGTCGATTTCCCGCAGCCTGACGGCCCCAACAGGCTGGTGAGTTGCCCAGCCTCAAGCGAGAGGGAGAGCCGCTCGACCGCAGGGGCGTTTTGGTCCGCATAACGATAACTGATGCCGCTGATCTCAAGATTGACGCTCATATCTGCCTCAAGCTGTCGGCGGCGCTGTTCCGCCCCGTAAGATAACGGCCCGCGATCAGCAACAGGACGGCGCCCGGCAGGATATAGATCATGCTGATGGCCCCGGTGATATCATTCCGCCCGGCGCTGGCAAAATTGAAAAGAAGAAGCGGCAGGGTCACGATGCGCCCGCCGCCGATCAGAAGGGTCAGGATATACTGGCTCCATGAGACGAGAAAAGTAAAGAGCGCGCCGGTCAGTAAACCCGGCAGGATCGCAGGGAGTGTGACATATCGAAAGACCTGAAAGGACCCCGCGCCGAGGCTACGGGCCTGCTGTTCCGCCGCCGGATTATAGCCCGCGAAAACGCTTGCCATGACCAGCGTCATATAGGGAAGCGCCGGGATCAGATGGACGATCACCACCCCCGCCATGGTTCCGGTCAGGCCGAGTTTCAGAAAGACCATATGCAGGCCAAGCGCGGCGGCGATGCCGGGCACGATCAGGGGCGCGAGGATCAGAAGCTCGAAAAGAGCCTTCCCCTTGAATTTATAAAGGCCGAGCGCGCGGCCCGCAGGTAGCCCGATCAGGAGGGAAAGAAGGGTCGCCGAAAGCGCAATGAAGGCGCTTTGCCATAACCCCTCCGGCACGCCCGAAACGCTTGAAAACACATAAGACCAGGCCCGTCCGCTATAGGCAGAGGGCAGGATATCCGGGAAATACCAGCTCCGGCTCCCCGACCAGACGGCGAGCGGGATAAGCGGCGCCATCAGCCAGCAGATGAGGAGGGCAAGGAAAAGCCGGAGGGGGATAGGGAGGCGCGCCGTCATCCGTTGATCCCTCCCCTTTGGTAGAAAAGCTTTGCATATCCCGCAAGAATAAGGGTGGCGAGCCCCGCAATAATCATCGCCATGGCAAGCGCCTCCGGCCGACGGGCGAGATCGACATCGGTGAAGGCGCGATAGGCGAGGACGGGAAGGGGGGCAGGATACGTCTCCCCCAACAAGGCTGGAATTTCGTAAGCCCCGAAAGTGAAGGCAAAGATAATCATGCTGCCCGCGAAAAGGGCCGGCAGGATCAGCGGCAGCAAGACATGGCGGAAGACCTGAACGGGACCAGCCCCCAGGCATCTTGCGACGCTTTCATAATCGCGGCCGATGGCCTGCATATTCGCAAGCAATATGAGAGCGATGAAAGGGACTTCCTTCCAGACATATTGCAGGATGATCCCGATGGCGAGCGGATCGAAGACAAGCGCCGGAAAATCGGAGGGTCCGCCGATCAGCCCGAGCGCATGGGCGAGCCGCGCGAACAGGCCCGACTGCGAAAAAAGATAGAGAATGCCCGCCGCGCCAACGAGATGCGGAACGGTCAGGTTGATCTGAAAAAGGAAACGGATGATCCCGCGTCCCTTAAAAGCGCGGCGGAGAACGAGGGCCGCCGCAATAGCAAGGCCGCCTGCAATTACGGTGGAGACGGTGGAGATATAAAGGCTGAGCCCAAGCCCTGACCAGAAGCTTTGGGAGGCGAAAATCGCGCGATAGGCCTCAAGATTTAATTCCGTTTGCCCGAGAAGCGGCATATAGCCGAAACTCTCAATGAGGCCGAGAAGCAACCCGCCCCCGAAGAGCCCGCCGATCACGAGAAGGGCAGGGGCGAGCAGGAGCAGGATTTTCAATCGCTCAGTCATGGTAGTGTTTTTTCAGGTCGGGCATCGGGGAATTTTAAACCGGCCGTTCCTATTGCGCGACATTTTCCTGCCAGCCTTTTTCAATGGCACGGATCCAGTCAGGATGAAGCTCCGGCAAGACATGCTTCGCAAGAACCTCGGGCGCGACAACGGCCGGATTGCGGGGCAATTCATGGAAGGATTTCTGCTCTGCTTCGGTCAGTTTTGCGACATCGATGGCGGGCGTCGTGCCCCAAATCTTGGGCTTTGCCTTCTCATATTGTGCATCGAAGGACATCAGGAAATTAGCCGTCACCATGGCTGCCGCTTTGTTCGGTGAATTATAGGGAATGGCGACATAATTGGTGTTGCCGATGGTCCCGTCTCCGAGGCCATAGGAGCGGGTCGTCGCCGGGAACGTACCGTTTTCCACATTCACCCCAAAGATCGCCGGGTCATAGTCGAAATAGAGCGCAACCTCCTTATTCGCGAAAAGCTGCGCAAGGGCGGCAATGGCATTGGGATAGGTTTGCCCCTTCCGCCAGAGATAGGGCTTCATGTCATTGAGGATTTTCCAGGCCTTTGGCGCCACGGCGTCATAGGTCGCCTGATCGAACGGGCCCAGCAGTTTCTCTGGCCCGCCCGCCGCGTAATAGAAGACATGGCGGATAAAGACGCTGCCGTTGAAATCGCTGGCGGCGGGATAGGTAAATTCGCCGGGATGGGCCTTCACCCAGTCGATCAACTCGCGGATGCTTCGGGGCGGATTGGGGGTGCGCGCGCTGTCATAGGCGAAGGCGAACTGCGCCCGGTTCCAGGGCACCTCGCAGCCTTCCACCGGGAGACCGAAATCATTGGCGATGGAGGCATCCCGCCAGTTGACGAGCCGGTTGTTGGGGAGAAGTTCGAGGTAGCCGCAATAGAGAAGGCCTGCCTGCTTCATGGTCCGGAAATTGCCGCCGTTGATCCAGATTAGATCAACGCTGCCCGCATCATCGATTCCGGCCTTCTTCTCGCCGAGCACGATATTGACCGCCTCCGCCGTGTCATTGATGCCGATCCGCTTTAAAGTAATGCCATAGCGGTTTTTAAGCTCCGCCCCGACCCAGCCGGAGACATACTGATTGATATTGTCGGCCCCGCCCCACATGAACCAGTTGACGGTTCCGCCTTTCGCGGCCGTGACAACCTCGTCCCAGCTTTTGTAAGTCATGCCGTTCGCGAACGCGCGGGGGATAAAGAGACTGAGAATAAAGAGGGTCAGGATCAGGAAAAGGCCCTTTTGGGCGGCTTTCAGCGATACCGGCATCAGTTTCATTCTCAATTCCTAAATCATCTCGTTTACAGTTTGGGGCCATCCTAATGAATGGCGGCGGTCACGTCGCCGGTAAATTCCTCAATTCTCTACAACTTTTCGAGATCAGGGACTTATGCCGTATCGCGCGGGAATTTAAGTCGCGCTTCCGCCCACAATTGTCTAAAGTCGGGCAAAGAGACTGGAATTTTGCGAACCGGCAGGAAGATGGCATGAATAATGCGGCGCTTGACAGAACGGACTATCGTATCCTGAGGGAAATTCAGGCAAATGGCCGGATTTCGATGGTCGATCTTTGCAAGCGGGTGAACCTCACCAAAACGCCTTGCGCGGAAAGGGTGCGGCGGCTTGAAAAATCGGGGGCGATCAATGGCTATTTCGCCAGGCTCGATCCCGATCTCATCGATGCCGCGCATGTGGTCATGGTGCAGGTGCAGCTTTCCGGCACCACGGCGGCGGAGCTTGACGCCTTTAACGAGGCTGTCCGGCGTGTGCCGCAAATCCAGTCCTGCCTGATGGTGGCGGGCGGTTTTGATTATCTTTTGAAAGTGCGGACCCGCGATATCGCCTCATACCGGGAGCTTCTTGGCGCCGTCATCTCGCAGCTTCCAAGCGTCCTGCAGACCCATACCTATGTGGTGATGGAGGTGGTGAAGGATGACGTCACCCTGCATCTGCCATCCGAAAAAACGGGGGATCTGCGATGAAAAAGGCGCTTCGGGGATCGCTTCTTTCCTACCGCGACAATCCTTTCGTAAAGCCGATTGAAGACTGCCTTCTCTATGAGGAGGATGGCCTCGTTGTGATTGAGGACGGGGTGATCGCGGCGGTGGGGTCCGCTGCGGCGCTTCTGCCAAGGCTTGAGGCCGATGTGCCGGTCATCCGCTATAAAAAGGCGCTCATTTGCCCCGGCTTCATCGATTGCCATGTGCATTATCCGCAGACCGAAATGATCGGCGCCTATGGCAAGCAGCTGATCGACTGGCTCAATAACTATACCTTCATTGTTGAGCAGAAGTTTGCGGATAAAGCCCATGCGGATGAGGCGGCGGAAGTTTTTTTAAAAGAACTCCTCCGGGCGGGAACGACGACCGCCTCCGTCTTCTGTACGGTCAGCCCCGTCTCGGTCGAGGCATTCTTTGAGGTGGCAGAGAGATTCAACATGCGGATGCTGGCGGGCAAGGTCCTGATGGACCGGAACGCCCCGCCCGCACTTTGCGATACGGCGCAATCGGGCTATGACGACAGCAAGGCCCTGATTGAAAAATGGCATGACAAGGGACGGCTTCTTTATAGCATCACGCCCCGTTTCGCGCCGACCAGCAGCCCGGAGCAGATGGAGCTGACCGGTGCGCTTTGGCGGGAGCATTCGGGAACTTATCTGCAGTCCCATGTGTCGGAAAACCTCGCCGAGATCGACTGGGTGCGCGCGCTCTTTCCGAATCAGCGGGGCTATGTCGATGTATACCAGCATTACGGACAGCTCGGCCCCCGCGCGATTTACGGCCATGGCGTCCATTTCACGGAGGCTGATTTCGCCGCCTTCTCCGGAACTGGCACGGCGCTTGCCCATTGCCCGACCTCGAACCTCTTTCTTGGAAGTGGTCTTTTCAATATGACCGCGGCGATGCAGGGTGCGTATCCGGTGCGGACGGGGCTTGCCACCGACCTTGGCGGTGGCACCAATTTTTCGCAGCTCGTTACGATGAACGAGGCATACAAGATCGCCCAGCTTGGCGGAAGCTCGCTCAATGCGCATCAGGCTTTCTATCTTGCGACCCGGGGTGCGGCAGAGGCGCTTTATCTTGATGACAGGATCGGCAGTCTTACGGCCGGGAATGAAGCGGATATCGTCGTCCTCGATCTCAGGGCGACGGATATTTTGAAATACCGGCTATCCTTTGCCGAAACACTCTCGGAAATTCTGTTTGTCCTCATGATGCTTGGCGATGACCGGGTGGTTCGCGCGAGCTATATTGCGGGCGAGGAAAGATACCGGCGTAACTCAGAAACGGGCGTCGAGACTTTCATTCTGCCGTAGGATTCAGGCGGGAAGCCGCCCGCCAAGCGCCGCCGTCACCTCCCCCGCAAGTTCAAGGGCGGTCCGCCCGAGTTCGCGTAACCGTTCCTCCGAGATACGAGCCGTCGGGCCGGAGATCGAGAGGCTCGCGAGCGGTTCCGCATGCTCATCATAAACAAGCGCAGCCGCGCAGCGAAGGCCGATGGCATGTTCCTCATCATCCAGGGCAAAGCCCTGTTCGCGGCTTTTTTCAAGCTCTTTCAGCAAAGCGTCCGTCTCGGTGATGGTTTTTTCCGTGACGCGCGGCAGACCTCGTGTCTTGATGACATGGCGGATGTCATGCTCGGGCATCGCCATTAGCATCGCCTTGCCGACGCCGGAGCAATGAAGCGGCACGCGGTTGCCGGGTTTCGAGAAGACGCGCATCATTTCCCGGCTTTCGACCTGGGCGAGATAGATGGCGCTTTCTTGATCGAGAATGGCCAAATTGACCGTCTCCCCGCTTAATTCCATCAGACGGCGCATATAGGGTCGGGCAACGGTCGCAAGATCGCGGGAGGTGAGAAATCCGTTCCCCGCGACAAAGGCCTGGAGACCGATTTGCCATCGGCTGCTGTCGCGGTCATACTGGACGAAACGTTCTTCCTGTAAAGTCGTGAGCAGGCGATGCGTGGTCGAAGGGGCGAGTGTCAAGGCCTTCGAGATGGCGGTGAGCGATAGGCCGGGTGAATTGTCGGCAATCAGGTTGAGGATGGAAAGCGCCCGGGTCAGGGACTGGACCTGACCACTTCTGGCGGGAGTCGTTGCAGGCGTCGGCGTGGGATCAACTGTCACAGGGCATCCTTATTTAGTGTATTTCCATATTGTGAAAATATTTCCATTTTAGTTTATTCCCTTCGGGCAGTCTGTCAATATGACGGTCGAAATTTAGGGAATTTCCCGCAAATCTCAGCGGGGATCACAAGACAAGCGGATAAAAAGGGCGAAAAATGGCGGCGCATATCGCGAAAGGCAATCTTCAGGTCGCAACTGAAATCGTTGATCTGGTGGAGAAGGAAATCCTCCCCGGCCTGCCGGTCAAGGCAGATCGGGTCTGGCAGGTTTTGAACGATCTGGTCGACCGCTTTGCCCCGGTCAATCGGCAGCTTCTCTCCCGGCGGGAGGAATTGCAGGCGCGGATCGACCTCTGGCATCTCGAACACAAGGGCCAGCCCTATGACGCGGTGGCCTATAAGGCATTTCTCATCGAAATCGGCTATCTCGTGCCGGAAGGACCGGCCTTCAAGGTGACGACGGAAAATGTCGATCCGGAAATTTCCGATGTCGCGGGACCGCAGCTTGTGGTGCCGGTCATGAATGCCCGCTATGCCCTCAATGCGGCAAATGCGCGCTGGGGCAGCCTTTATGACGCGCTCTATGGCACGGATGTAATCTCCGAAGACGAGGGACGGGAAAAGGGCACGGGATATAACCCGATCCGGGGCCGCGCCGTGATCGACTATGGCACGAGCGTATTGAACAGCGCCGCGCCGCTCGCCAAGGGCAACCACGGCGATGTGACCCGCTACCGCCTGAAAGCGGCAGGATCGGAAAAATCGCTGGAAATGGAGTTTGCGGATGGCGGCGTGACGGAGCTTGCCGACCCGGCTCAGTTCGTGGGCTATCACGGAGATCCCGATCTCACGTCGGTTCTTCTCAGAAAAAACGGTCTGCATCTCGATATCCAGATCGACCGCAGTCACCCCGTCGGTAAGGATCACCGGGCGGGCGTCATGGATATCGTGATGGAGGCGGCTCTTTCCACCATTCAGGATTGCGAGGATTCGGTCGCGGCAGTCGATGCGGCGGACAAGGCGCTCGCCTATCGCAACTGGCTCGGCCTGATGAAGGGAGATCTTGCGGACAGCTTTGAGAAGGGTGGCAAGGCGGTCTCCCGGACACTGAACGGCGACCGGACTTATCAGGATCCGGCGGGCGGCACGCTCACCCTGCATGGCCGCAGCCTGCTTCTCGTGCGGAACGTCGGTCACTTGATGACGACGGGCGCCGTTCTCGACCGCGACGGGGCGGAAATTCCCGAAGGCATTCTCGATGCCGCGATCACCAGCCTTTGCGCGATGCATGATCTGGAACGCACCGGCGCTCATGCCAACAGCCGCGCGGGCAGCATCTATATCGTGAAGCCGAAAATGCACGGACCGGAGGAAGTTGCCTTCACCAACGATCTCTTCGCGGCGGTGGAGGAGGGTTACAACCTTCCCCGCAACACGATGAAGGTTGGCGTGATGGATGAGGAACG
>SBHH01000016.1 GCA_006226265.1 Alphaproteobacteria bacterium
AATGGCACAGGCCGTCACCAGCAGTAAGGCATTCACGGCAATAAGAATACGTTTTAACATTTGTCTCGCCCGTCGGAACTTTTTATGCTTAAAAAAATATTAACAAGGCTACCGCCGCCCCTTGAGGCTGACAAGCGAAACAAGCAAATAATTTGATGTATATTTTACAAATCTCCGGAATCGGAAAGTCTTGAACGATGGAATTTGTCACCCGTTTCGCGCCCAGTCCGACTGGTTATCTGCATCTTGGGCATGTCTATTCCGCCTCGCTCGCCTTCAATGCCGCGCGTGAGGCCGGAGGGCGGTTCATTCTCCGGCTTGAGGATATCGACACGACCCGATGCCGCCCCGAATTCGAGCAGGAGATCTTCGAGGATCTCGCCTGGCTCGGCTTTGACTGGGAGGAGCCGGTTCGCCGTCAGAGCGATCATTTCGAGGATTACGATGCGCTTCTTTCCGTGCTGTTCGACCGGGGACTTCTCTATCCCTGTTTCTGTACTAGAAAAGAAATTGCCGCCGAGATCGCGCGGAGCCCGTCAGCCCCTCACGGGCCGGAAGGGGCAGTATATCCGGGAACTTGCCGGAATTTGAGTGAGTCGGTACGGGCCGTGCGCTATGAGGCAGGAGAACCTTATGCGCTCCGTCTCGACATGGCGCGCGCGATTGATACTGTCGATCTCGCTTCGCTTCGTTTCATGGAAAAGGACAAGGGATGGATTGCCTGCGATCCGGCTCCCTTCGGCGATGTCGTGCTGGCCCGGAAGGAAACGCCGACCAGCTATCATCTGGCGGTGACGTTCGATGATGCCATCCAGGGTGTTAATCATATTTTCCGGGGGCAGGATCTCTTTCAGGCGACCCATGTGCATCGTCTTTTGCAGGCGCTTTTGAACCTTCCGACACCCCTTTATTGCCATCACGGATTGATCTCCGACGGCAGGGGGCGACGTCTGGCGAAACGTGACAAGGATGCAACAATCAAGAATTTACGCGAATATGGTTACCGGGCAGAAGATGTAATAAAAATGGTGACTTATGGTTAACGGCGCGCGAATCCGGGGTAGGTGATTCTCTCGCCCCTTACCTCATGCGACCTCGTCATATTTCATGATGATATCGACCATGTCGATCACGATTCCCGCCATATCGAAATCCTTCGGCGTATAGACGGCCGTGATCCCTGCTGCTTTCAGCCGCTCTGCATCCTCAGGTGGTATGATGCCGCCGACGATGACCGGCACATGGGCAAGCCCCGCCGCCTTAAGCTTCTCGCAAACCTCGGTTGCAAGCGGGATGTGCGACCCGGAAAGAATGGAAAGGCCGACCAGTTGGACAGAGCCATCCAGCGCCGCCTTTACGATCTGGTCCGGCGTCAGGCGGATGCCTTCATAGACAACCTGCATGCCGCTGTCGCGCGCGGCGACGGCAATCTGTTCCGCCCCGTTGGAATGACCGTCGAGGCCCGGCTTGCCGACAAGCACCTTGAGGGGCTTGCCAAGCCGCCGGGTGGCTTCGGCCACCTTTTCGCGGGCCGGATCGAGAACTTCGCTGCTCGCGTTGGAGACGGCGCCGCTCACGCCCGTGGGCGCGCGATATTCGCCATAGACAACACGTAAAGCTTCGGACCATTCGCCCGTTGTGACCCCGGCCTTGGCTGCGCGGATCGAGGCGGGCATGATATTCTCGCCGGACTTCGCGACGCGGGACAACTCCTCAAGCGCAGCTTTGACAGCGCCTGCATCGCGCGCATCGCGCCAGGCCTGCAACTCGGCAATCTGGGCGGCTTCGGCGGCCGGGTCGACTGTCATGATCCCGCCATCAGCCTCCTGCGTTAAGGGGGAGGGGGCGCTTTCGGTGAATTTATTTACGCCGACCACGGGGATTGCGCCCGAAATGACCGCCTGCACCCGCTCCGTATTGGACTGAACCAGGCTCTCTTTCAAATAGCCCGCATCGACGGCGGCAACCGCGCCGCCCATGTCCTCGATCAAGCGAAGTTCCTCGCGCGCGGCCGCTTTCAACTCCTCGACTTTCCGGTTGATCTCGACGGAGCCTTCAAAGATATCGCTAAACTCCAGAAGGTCGGTCTCGTACGCCACGATCTGCTGCAGGCGGAGCGACCATTGCTGGTCCCAGGGGCGCGGCAGACCGAGCGCCTCGTTCCAGGCGGGAAGCTGCACCGCGCGGGCGCGTGCCTTCTTTGAGAGTACGACCGCCAGCATTTCAAGAAGGATGCGATAGACGTTGTTTTCCGGCTGCGGTTCGGTAAGGCCGAGGGAATTGACCTGCACGCCGTAGCGGAAGCGGCGGAATTTCTCATCCGTGACGCCGTAGCGTTCCAGCAGAATTTCATCCCAGAGATCGACGAAAGCGCGCATCTTGCACATTTCAGTGATGAAGCGGATGCCTGCATTGACGAAGAAGCTGATCCGACCGGTGGCAGCCGGGAAATCCTCCGCGCTGATCTGGCCGCTCGCTTTCACCGAATCAAGGACGGCAATGGCGGTCGCAAGGGCGAAGGAAAGCTCCTGCACCGGGGTCGCCCCCGCTTCCTGCAGGTGGTAGGAACAGACATTAGTCGGGTTCCATTTTGGCATTTCGCGGTAGGTATAGCTCACCACGTCGGTAATCAGCTTCATGCTGGGCGAAGGCGGGAAGATATAGGTGCCGCGCGAGAGATATTCCTTGATAATATCGTTCTGGACCGTGCCCTGCAGCTTGGAGATATCCGCGCCCTGTTCCTCCGCCACCGCAATATAAAGCGCGAGCAGCCAGGCAGACGGCGCATTGATGGTCATGGAGGTATTCATTTTTTCAAGCGGAATGCCGTCGAACAGGGTCCGCATATCGCCGAGGTGACAGATCGGCACGCCAACCTTGCCGACCTCCCCGCGGGCGAGAATATGATCCGAATCATAGCCCGTCTGGGTCGGAAGATCGAAGGCAACGGACAATCCCGTTTGCCCGCGCGCAAGATTTGTCTTATATAATTCGTTTGATGCGCGGGCCGAGGAATGCCCGGAATAGGTCCGGAACAGCCAAGGACGATCTTTCTTGGAAACGCCTGAATTTGCACCGTCTACACTATTTTTTGCCATAATTTTCTTTCGTATCAGATCATCAATATGACGGGTTATTTCGTTTGCCGACTATCATACGTAATAACATGACCTTGTGCTGCAGCGCAAAAAAAACTTGTACTCTCGATAAACCTCGCTAATCTTCTCATAAACCGGGCCAAAGTAAAGGTCTCTGTTTTGTAAAAATGACGCAATGCG
>SBHH01000316.1 GCA_006226265.1 Alphaproteobacteria bacterium
ATCTCGACATTCATCGACAGCCTGATCAACTGGGATTTCGCAAACGCCAATCTCGCCGCCGCCTGACCGGCCGGGGCAAAAATAAAAAAGGGCGCTTCTTTGCGGAGGCGCCCTTTTTTATTGTCCGGATGATTTCAAAATTTCAAGGGCTAGACCGCGATCAGGGCCGCCGCCACATGCCGCCCTTCCAGCAGGAGAACATTATAGGTGCGAACCGCCGCGCCCGTATCCATGCTGTCGATGACGATCCCCTCCTCGCGAAGGGCGCTTCTGACATCGTCTTCGATAAAGGCCATATTATCGCCGCAGCCGATCAGCAGAATCTCGACCCCGGCCTCTTTTTTCATAAGTGGCGCGAGCCCCTCGATATTCAAATCCTCAATTTCCTCGACCTCCCAGGGAAGCGTTTCCTCGGGCAGGACCAGGACAGAGCCCTTGTGTCGCACCCCGCTCACCCGGAAACCGCCTTCGCCATATCCGTTGATCAGTTGCTGGCCTTCTCTCGGAAGTCCGGAAATGTCCTGCATGAAGCCTCCTTGACCGGGGACCGGCGCAGCGCCAGTCAGCCCTTTTCGCCGCTTTCCGCTTCGGCGCTTTTGAAACCGTCATCCTCGGCACTCCGGTGGGAGAGCCCGAACAGCAAGAGAAGCGGCGCCGCAATGAAGATCGAGGAATAGGTACCGACAACGATACCGAAGATCATCGCGGTCGAAAAACCGCGGATCACCTCTCCCCCGAAAATATAGAGCGCAATGAGCGCAAGCAAAGTGGTGAAGGACGTCATCGTGGTTCGCGACAGGGTCTCGTTGATCGAAAGATCGATCAGCACCTTCACATCCATCTTCTTGTAACGGCGGAAATTCTCGCGGATACGATCGTAGACCACGACGGTATCGTTGATCGAATAACCGACGATGGTCAGAATGGCGGCAACGGAGGCGAGGTTGAACTCAATCCGGGTCACCGCGAACATACCGATAGTCAGGATCACGTCATGGACCAGCGCCATGATCGCACCCACCGAATAATGCCATTCGAAACGGAGCCAGATATAGACCAGCATGGCGAGAACCGCGGCGCCCACGGCCTCGATCGCCGTCTGCACCAGTTCCGCCGAAACGGTCGGGCCGACAAACTCGACCCGGCGATAGGAAACACCGTCGCCATAATCTTTGGCAAGCTGCACCTTCACCTTGTCAACGGCCGCTTCCTGCGCCTTGGCATCGCCTTCCTGACGCTGCACGCGGATCAGGATGTCGCTGTCGGACCCGAAGGTCTGCAATGCGACCTGCCCCAGGCCAAGATCGCCGAGTTTACCGCGCATATCCGCGACATCCGGGGCCTTTGGCATACCTACCTCAATCAGGATGCCGCCTTCGAAATCGATGCCCTTGTTGACACCGGCGCTGAAGAACATGCCGATGGAACCCAGGATCAGAAGCGCCGATATCGCAAAGGCGATCATCCGCACTTTCAGGAAGGGGATATGTGTATTATCGGGGATAAGTTTGATTTTATACATGAATCCCGCCCCTTAAAGTTCCAGAGTTTTCGGCCGCTTGCGCTCCATCCAGAAGGAGATCAGCATGCGCGAAAGCATAATGGCGGTGAACATCGAGCTGATGATACCGATGAAAAGCGTCACGGCAAATCCCTTCACGGGGCCGGAGCCCATGACGAAGAGGATGAGCGCGGCGATGCCGGTCGTTACGTTCGCATCGATGATGGTGGTGAAAGCCCGGGCGAAGCCGGACTGGATTGCATTGAAGGGCGACTTGCCGACGCGGACTTCCTCGCGGATACGCTCGAAAATAAGCACGTTCGCATCGACCGCCATACCGATGGTCAGGACGATACCCGCGATACCGGGCAAGGTCAGCGTCGCGCCGAGGACCGACAGAACCGACATGATGAGGAAGATATTCATGGCAAGCGCGATATCGGCAAAGACACCAAACAGGCCATAGGTCGCGACCATGAAGACGGCCACGGCAACCACGCCGATCACACCGGCGATTTTACCGGCCGCGATGGAGTCAGCGCCAAGGTCCGGCCCAACGGAGCGTTCTTCGAGGATATTGAGCGGCGCCGGAAGCGCACCTGCCCGAAGGAGAAGCGCTAGATCCTGCGCTCCCTTCACATCGAAGCCGCCGGAAATGACGGCGCTGCCTGACAGGATCGGCTCGTTGATGCGCGGCGCGCTCACCACCTTGTCATCGAGGACGATGGCAAAGGGTTTCCCCACATTATCCGTGGTCGCCCGACCGAACTGTTTCCCGCCGAGGCCGTCAAAGCGGATGGAGACTACCGGCTGGCCCTGCTGGAAAGTCGCTTGCGCATCTTCAAGGTTTTCACCGGAGACCATGACGCGGTTCTTCACGATATAATCCGGCCCGCCCTTGTGGATCGACGGCAGGCGCTTCGACCCCGGCGGCACCCGTGCCCCCGGCGCGGCGCTTGCATTGAGATCGACCAGATGAAAGGTAAGCTGCGCGGTTTCGCCCAGAAGACGCTTGATCCGGTCCGGATCGCCCACACCCGGCAGCTGGACCAGAATACGGTCCCTGCCCTGACGCTGGATCGCGGGTTCATTCACACCGGTCTCGTCCACGCGGCGGCGGACAATCTCGATCGACTGATCGACGGCGGCGCTGATGCGCGCATCGATGGCGGCCTCGCTCGGTGTGATCGTCACCTCGCCGTCGTCGCCGATATGAATGGCCGCGCTCAACTGTCCGTTGGACATGCGCGTTGACAGGCTGGAAAGACGTTCGCGCGCCTTGTCGGCATCGGCGGGATTGCGGAGGGTGAAGGAAACCTTCGTCGCATCATGGGTCAGGTTACGATAGCCGACATTGTCGCCGCTCTCGCGCAGATTGTCGCGCGTCGCATCGACCATGCTTTCAAGCATCTTGCTGACAACGGCCTTGGTATCGACCTGCAGGAGGAGATGGGAACCGCCCTGCAGGTCAAGCCCGAGGTTGATCTGCTCGCTCGGTACCCATTCAGGAAGCTTGTCGAGGGTCGCGCGGCTGACGAAATTGGGGAGCGTATAGATCACCCCGAACGCACAGACCAGCGCCACAACGATAATCTTCCACGTGGGAAAGCTGTTCATCTTGGGCGACCGTTACTTCTTGAACAATTTCTTGATCGGATTATCGCTCTCGGATTTTTCTTCCGTGGCAGCGGCGGCCGGTTTGGCGGCGGCCGGTTCGGTCTTGCTCTTGACGTCGGTCAGGGTGGATTTCACGACATCGATCCGGACGTCCGGGGC
>SBHH01000206.1 GCA_006226265.1 Alphaproteobacteria bacterium
AAGTAGGCATCGCGGGTTTCGGTATCGACCTCCACATGATTGAGGATCGACATGCCGATCACGCTGTCGCCCTTGGCGAGCTTCATGCCGCGCACGCCGCTTGAATCCCGGCCCTTGAAGAGCCGGACATCGGTTGCGCGGAAGCGGATGCATTTGCCATGCTTGGCGACCAGCAGCACGTCGTTATCGGCGGTGCAGATGCGGACATCGACCAGCTTGTCGTCATCGTCGAGTTTCATGGCGATCTTGCCGTTCGACTTCACATTCGAGAAATCACTGAGCAGGTTGCGCCGGACATTACCCTTGGAGGTCGCGAACATAACTTCCAGGCTCGCCCAGCTTTCCTCCTCCTCCGGCAGCGGCATAAGGGTATAGATCACCTCTCCTTCCTCGAGCGGCAGGAGATTGATGATCGCCTTGCCAAGGCTCTGCGGGGAGCCTTGTGGCAGGCGGTAGACCTTCAGCTTATAGACCCGTCCGAAGGTGGAGAAGAACAGCACCGGCGTATGGGTATTGACGACGAAGACCTGGCTGACAAAATCCTCATCGCGCGTCTGCATGCCGGAGCGGCCCTTGCCACCACGGCGCTGCGGCTTGTAGGTCGAGAGCGGCACGCGCTTGATATAGCCCTTGTGGCTGACCGTCAGGACCATGTCTTCGCGCTGGATCAGGTCCTCGATGTCATGCTCGAACTCGTTTTCCTCAATCTGCGTGCGGCGCGGCACTGCATATTGCGTCTTCATCTCCAGAAGCTCGTCGCGGATGATGCTGATCAGGCGCGGACGGCTGGAAAGGATATCGAGATAATCGAGGATCTTGGTGCCGAGGTCGGACAGCTCGTCGCCGATTTCATTCTGGCCGAGCGCGGTCAGGCGTTGCAGCCGGAGATCGAGGATGGCGCGGGCCTGCGCCTCCGACAGGCGATAGGTGCCGTCGTCATTGATCATATATTCCGGATCATCGACCAGGCGGATCAGCGCCTCGACCGACTGGGCGGGCCAGTCGCGGCCCATCAGTTCGGCGCGGGCGGTTGCCGGGTCCGGCGCACTCCGGATCAGACGGATCACCTCGTCGATATTGGCAACGGCGATGGCGAGACCTGTCAAGACATGCGCCCGTTCGCGCGCCTTGCCGAGCAGGAATTTCGTCCGCCGGGTAATGACCTCTTCGCGGAAATCGAGGAAGGCTTCCAGAAGCTCCTTGACGTTGAGAAGTTCCGGCTTGCCGCGGTTGAGCGCGAGCATATTGACGCCGAAGGAGGTTTGCAACGATGTGAAGCGGAAAAGCTGGTTCAGGACCACCTCGGCCACCGCGTCGCGCTTGATCTCGATCACGACACGGACGCCATGCCGGTCCGATTCATCGCGGAGGTCGCCAATTCCCTCAACGCGTTTGGAGCGGACCAGATCGGCGATCTGCTCGACCAGCCGCGCCTTGTTCACCTGATAGGGGATTTCCGTGACGATCAGGGCTTGCCGATCCTTTCGGATTTCCTCGATATCGACCTTGGCGCGCATGATGACCGAACCGCGCCCGGTGGTAAGCCCGCTGACCGAACCGCTCCGGCCCAAAATGGTGCCGCCCGTCGGGAAGTCCGGTCCCGGAATAAGGTCGATCAGTTCCTCGACCGGCAGGTCGGGCCGTTCCAGAAGCGCGATGCTGCCATCGATCACTTCACCGAGGTTATGCGGCGGGATATTCGTCGCCATGCCGACGGCGATGCCGCCCGCGCCATTGACGAGAAGGTTCGGATAGCGCGCCGGCAAAACGGAAGGTTCGCGCTCGCTGTCGTCATAGTTATTGACGAAATCAACCGTTTCCTTGTCGATATCGTCAATGAGGCTTTCCGCCGCCTTCTGCAGCCGCGCCTCGGTATATCGCATGGCGGCGGCCTTGTCGCCGTCCATCGAGCCGAAGTTGCCCTGCCCCTCGATCAGCTTGAGGCTCATCGAGAAATCCTGCGCAAGGCGGACCATTGCGTCATAAATCGCGCTGTCGCCATGCGGATGATAGCGTCCCATGACGTCACCGACGACGCGGGCGGATTTGCGGAACTGCTTGTCGGAGGTGTAGCCGTTTTCATACATCGCATAGATGATGCGGCGATGAACCGGTTTCAGCCCGTCACGGGCATCGGGAAGGGCGCGCGAGACAATCACGCTCATGGCATAGTCCAGATAGGACCGGCGCATTTCCTCTTCTATGGTGACCGGGACAATATGCTTATCCGAAGGCGGTGTCGTTACATCGTTCAAGGCAGGGATTCCAGAGCAAACATCAGGCGCCCGAAGTCCTTTCAGGCGCTTCAAAAATCAGAAAACTCCCCTCCCGATCCAGACGGTCAAAAGGGTTGCCCTGTTCTACAAGAAATCCGCCCTTCACGCAACCTATTGAGGCCGGGAAAAGCCGGTGCCGGAGATGCCTCGCGATGGATCAGAGAGCGGCGCTGTCAAATGCCTGCCAGAGGCCTTCCGAAGGTTCCGTCCGGCGCCCCATGAGGCGGCGGCGATTGGTGACCATCCGGTCATGCAGGCGGGTCACGATCTGACTTCCCGTCTTCACGAAAAGAAAGGGGAAAATCGCATGGACGATGGCCGCAATGGCCGCAAGTTGAAACCAGAAAGCGAAGGAGGCCGCTGCGCCCATATGCTCAAGATAGCTCTCATCGACCGAAGCCGGATGCTCGGTAAAAAGCGATTTTAAGGTCATGGCAGCGTCCCCTTCACTTGTTCCGTTGTTCTGATGGGGATAATGATACCGCATCCGTGCGGAATTTCTGTCCTTTCTTGACGTAAATATCAGAAAATGCGAAACATATGTTTCATATAAAAATCAAAACCGGAATGAAATCGCATGGACACCATAGATCGTAAAATTCTCGCCCGGTTGCAGGAAGATGCCGCGAAGCCGGTCGCCGAGCTCGCCGAGGAGGCCGGATGCTCCCGCACCGCCTGCTGGCGGCGCATCAAGGCGATGGAGGACGCGGGGATTATCCGCCGCCAGGTAAGCCTCCTCGACCGGGAGAAACTCAACCTGCCGGTCACGGTTTTCGTTGCGGTGAAGACGAGCCGTCATGATGCGGACTGGCTTGAAAAATTCGCGACCACCGTGCAGGACCTGCCCGAGATTACCGAATTTTACCGGATGAGCGGGGAGATCGATTACCTTTTGAAAGTCGTGGTACCCGATGTCGCGGCCTATGACCGCTTTTACCAGCGGCTGATCCGGCGGATCGACCTTTCCGATGTCA
>SBHH01000225.1 GCA_006226265.1 Alphaproteobacteria bacterium
ACTTATCGGTAATTTTAAGTTCGACCAGTACATGGAATTTGTAAAGTTGCGCCTGATCCTTGGTAATCATCCCTTTGAGACCGGTTTCCTTCTGAAGCTCGGTCTCAACTGCACTCGCGTCCTTGATCGTCACTGTCGCGACCGCGCCGCTGTTGCCGCTGGTCCGTAGCCGGTCGCGGACCCAGTTGCGAACCGACTGGTCAATAGAAACCGGCAATTCCTGCTCGACATGCGGCGGCTTCAGCGGCGATTTAAACTCGTTCACAACCTTGATTTCGCCGACATTGAGATAGAGTGGCTGGAGATGCTGGAAGGTGATCTCAGGGTAGGTCGGCGTCGGCGGCGTCTTCACGCAACCGGCCAGGACGACCGTCATCAGAAGGGCAAAGGCTGTCGCGATATGGCGCATGGCTGTCATAATTCCGTACCTTCAGTCGAGAATGGCTGCCCACACTCTAGTACGGCGGCGAAGCGGAATTCAAGCGCCAGTTTCAGGAGTTAGACCGCCGGATCATCGAGATCGCCGAGCGAAATCTCGTATTTGCTGCTGCAGAACTGGCAATCGACCGTAATCACACCATCGTCCGCCATATCTTCCAGATCCGAGCCCGCGAAGGTGCGCAGGGTATTCAGCACGCGTTCCTTGCTGCAGCTGCATTTATCCTCTAATTCCTGGGGATCATAGAGCCAAACGCCATCCTCGTGGAACAACTTGTAGAGAAGCTCCGATGACTTGACCGTGGGGCTGGTGAGCTCATCTGGCGTAACCGTCGCAGCAAGGGCCTGGGCATTGCGCCAGTTTTCCTCATTCTCGTCGATCCTGATTTCCGCCGTGCTTTCTTCGGGCAAGCGCTGCACCATCAGGCCACCGGCACGCCATTTGCCATCGACGCGATCCACCGAAACGCGGAGCAGGGTATCGAGCTGTTCCGATTTGTCGAAATAGTTTTCCATGCAACTCGCAAGGCTGTCACCTTCAAGCTCGACAATTCCCTGATAGCGCTTGCGATCATTGCCTGCATCGATCGTGAAGGCGACATAACCCTTTCCGAGAAACTGTTCGACAGGGCTTGCGGCCTTCGCGCTTTCCGCCGCCGCCAGCTTGTCGGGGTCAAAGCCCGCATAGCCCCGCATGTCGCCCGGCGTCGTCATGTCGGCGGCAATCATGCTGATGGCGCCATCGCCCTTGGTCTGAACGGTGAAGATGCCGTTGAATTTGAGCGCGCCGCCCAGCATGGCCGCGAGAACGAGGCCTTCGCCAAGGAAGCCCGCCACCCGGTCGGGATAGTTATGGCGCGTCAGGATATCGTCCAACACGCTGCCGAGACGGACCAGACGGCCACGCACGCCCGCCTTGGCCATCTGAAACGGCTGGATAACGTTATCGACAAGTATCTTCTGATCCTGATCTTCAGGCATCCGTCCCGTCCTTTTGATTTATGTGGTGCGGCCTAGCGGCCAAGGCACCATCTGAGAACCGCCTTCTGCGCATGCAGGCGGTTTTCCGCCTCGTCAAAGATGACCGATTGCGGGCCATCCAGAACTTCGGCGGTGGCTTCCTCCCCACGGTGGGCGGGCAGGCAATGCATGAAAATGGCATCCGATGCCGCACGCGCCATCAAGGCCTCATCCACCTGATAAGGGGCGAGGACATTATGGCGGTTGGACGCATCGTCTCCCATGGAAACCCAGGTATCGGCGACGATGCAGTCCGCCCCGTCCGCCGCCGAAGCGGCATCGCGGGTGACCGAGACACGCGCGCCCTTGTCCTTCGCCCATTGAAGGGCGGCGGCATCCGGTGAAAGTTCTTCCGGGCAGGCAATGCGGAATTCGAAATCGAACTGTCCCGCTGCATGGATCCAGGAGGTCACCATGTTATTGCCATCGCCGCACCAGGTCACCGTCTTGTCCCGGATGGGGCCGCGATGCTCCTCGAACGTCATGACATCCGCCATCAGCTGACAGGGATGGCTGTCGTTGGTGAGGCCGTTGATCACCGGCACGGTCGCATGTTCCGCGAGCTCCATCAGCTTGCTATGATCATCGGTCCGGATCATGATGGCATCGACATAGCGCGAGAGAACCCGCGCCGTGTCCGCAATCGTCTCGCCCCGGCCGAGCTGCATGTCATTGCCATTGAGCACGATCGTCTGCCCGCCGAGCTGGCGCATCGCCATATCGAAGGAGACGCGCGTCCGGGTCGAGGGGAACTCGAAGATCGTCGCAAGGGTCAACCCCGCAAGTGGCGCATTCGCATCCACCGTGCCTTTCGGCAATCCGGCCCGCGCCTTCTTCGTGGCAATACCGGTATCGATAATGCCGCGAAGGTCAGATTTTTCAAGCAGGTTCAGGTCCAGGAAATGTTGAAACTCAGCCATTTTCCAGCTCCGTGCAGGCGGCATCGAGAATGTCGATGAACTCGGAAACCTGTTTATCCTCGATGATCAGCGGCGGCAGCAGGCGGACAACATTATCGCCGCCCTTGGCCGTCAGCGCCCCATGCTCGATCAGCTTGTTGAAGAGCACCGTATTCTCCACCTTGCATTTAAGGCCAAGATGAAGGCCAATGCCGCGGAGTTCCTCCAGCACATCCGGATGACGATCGATAACGCCCGCGAGCCCCTGCTTCAGGTGATTGCCCATCTCCACCACATGATCGAGGAAACCGTCCTCCGTCATGATATCGACAACCTCTCCGGCCACCGCCATGGCGAGCGGATTGCCGCCATAGGTGGAGCCGTGGCTGCCGACGGTCATGGCCTTCGCGACCTTTTCAACCGCGAGGCAGGCGCCGACCGGAAAGCCGCCGCCCAGCGCCTTGGCGGAGGTCAGGATATCCGGCGTGATCCCGGCATGCTCATAGGCGAAGAGCTTGCCGGTCCGGCCCATGCCCGTCTGGATTTCATCGAACATGAGGAGGAGCCCACGCTCATCGCAAAGTTTGCGCAGATCCCGAAGGAAGGACGTATCCACCACCTGGATGCCGCCTTCGCCCATCACCGGCTCGATCAGGATACCGGCAGTCTCATCCGTGATGGCCGCCTTGACCTTCTCGATGTCACCGACTGGTACATGATCGAACCCGTCAACGACCGGGCCGAAGCCCACGAGCAGCTTGTCCTGCCCGGCCGCCGCGATGGTCGCCAGCGTCCGGCCATGGAACGCACCTTCAAACGTGATGAGCCGCCAGCGCTCCGGCGCGCCCGCGCCATAGTGATAGCGCCGCGCCA
>SBHH01000125.1 GCA_006226265.1 Alphaproteobacteria bacterium
GGCGGTTTCGAAGCACATCGTCGGTAATGACGATCCGCATGGCGAGCGGGCTAAAGCCGAGTTCTTTCAGGCTGATGTATTTCATGACTGCAAAATCGACGGAGGAGCCACCCTTGGTCAGAAACTCAAGCGGCGTTTCCCAGCGGCCATTGACCCTGTCGTCAGTAGTATGATCAGTGCTTTTCCAGTCGTTGAGGAAGCGGTTGATTTCCTGCATTTGGATGCGCTTGTCCGAATGCTTGAGCTCGCTGATCTTGGCGCGCCAGAGCGTCATCTGCTGGCTTTTGCAATCCTCGATCCGGATATCGCAGCGGCCCGCCGCGGATTTGAGCGCGGGAAAGCTTTTGACGACCCGCTGCCATTGCGGCAGGGCATCGAGGTTATCCGAGGAAATCTCCAGCATATCGAACAGGCCATCCCGGTTCACACCCGCGACGGCGGATGTCCCGCTGGTGAGGGAGAGAAGGAGACCACCAAGCAGAAGGGCGGTAGGGCGCATATGGATAAAACGACGCATCAGCGTTCCCTCAAGGCATTCTGGCGGGTTTTCAGGATCGGTTTCAGGATATAGTCCAGCACTGTTTTGTGACCGGTCAGGATATCGACTGTCGCGATCATGCCGGGGATGATCGGGTAGGTATTGCCCCCGCGCTGAAGGAAGTTCTTGTCCGTCCGCACACTGATCTGGTAGTAGCTTTCGCCGGTTTTCTCGTCGGTAATGGTATCGGCGCTGATCCGTTCCAGTTTCGCCGGAAGGCCGCCGTAGATCGAATAGTCATAGGCCGAGATTTTTACCGTCGCTTCCTGTCCGGGGCGCACGAAGGCAATATCGGAGGGGCGGATGCGTGCCTCCACCAGTAGGGTATCGTCGATTGGCACAATCTCGATGATGTCCTGACCCGGTTTCACGACACCGCCGATGGTCTGGATCTTGAGATCTTTCACCTCCCCGTCGACGGGGGAGCGGACGTCGGTCCGGGCGACCCGGTCCTCGACCCCACGGATGGCTTGCCGCGCCGCTTCATATTCGGCGCGCATCTGGCTCAGGTTCTGGGCCGCCTCGCTCCGGAAGTTGAGTATCTTCTCCTCGATCCGTTGATTGGCTTCTTTCAAGGCACCCTCAACCCTCGGCAGCGACAGCCTGGCGGCGGAAATTTTGCCTTCAAGGTCGTTGATCTCGCGCTGGAGTTTCAGAGCCTGCACTTTTGGCACGATGCCCTTGTCGACCAGCGGTTTGGTGATTTTCCATTCCTCGTTGGCGAGTTTGAGGCTGTCCTTGAGTTGTTTCAGCTGTCCCTTGATTTCGGCGATTTCCTGGTCACGCTGCTGTGCCTGCTGACGTAGAATCTCGACCTGTGATTGCAGTTCGGCCTGGCGGGCGTTGTAGAGATTCTGCTCATGTACGGTAATATCTTTCCGTTCGGCCAGCAGTTCGGGCGGGAAGGTGATCGCCTTGCCCGAAGATTCCGCTTTCAGCCGGGCAATCCGGCCCATCAAGTTGAGATAGTTCGATTCAATTTCATCCGCCCGCGCCCTAAAGCCGGTTGCGTCGATCCGGAGCAGGACCTGTCCCTTCTTTACAATATCTCCTTCGTGGACCAGAAGCTCGTCAAGAATACCGCCTTCAAGGTTCTGGATGATCTGCACCTGGCGGGACGGGACGACCTTGCCAGGCCCGCGTGTCACTTCATCCAGCACTGCATGATCCGCCCAGATATAGGCGACCACGAAAAAGGCGATTACGCCGAACATCAGAAGAAAAGTACGCGGATGCGGGCCCTGAATTTTTGCCGCCACGACGTCGGAGGCGAAATCTGAATCCTTCCATTGCATATTTGAAGTCATGTCAGATCCTCATGCTTTCCGAGGAGGCGTTGCCGGGCTGATTTGCGCACTCATCTTGCGGACCTGCGGCTGACTCATTTTCAGGATTTCATCACGTGGACCGTCGGCGGCGATCTTCCCGTTCCCGAGAACGATGATCCGGTCGACCAGCGAGAAAAGAGAGGTGCGGTGCGTCACCAGAAGGACCGTCTTGTTCTTCACATATTCTTGCATCCGTGCGATCAGGCGCCGTTCCGAATTGAGGTCCATGGCGCTGGTCGGTTCATCCAGCATCAGGATCGGCGGGTTCGGCAGGAAAGCCCGGGCAAGACCGATGCACTGCTTCTGCCCGCCCGACATGGTTGCGCCCTTTTCGCCGACATGCAGGTCATAGCCATGCGGATGACGGCTGATGAAATCATGTACGCCCGCAAGCTTCGCCGCGTTCAGGATCATTTCGTCATCGGCCTGCGGATGGCCCATGGTGATGTTTTGCCGGACCGACGCCTGGAACAATGTGATGTCCTGCATGACGCTGCCGATGCTGCGGCGGATATCGGACGGGTCGATTTGGCGGATATCGGTGCCGTCGATCAGGACGGCGCCTTCATCCGGTTCATAGAGATTGATGAGAA
Organism: Alphaproteobacteria bacterium; assembly: GCA_006226265.1. GTDB lineage: Bacteria > Pseudomonadota > Alphaproteobacteria > Sneathiellales > Sneathiellaceae > Sneathiella. The sequence continues at coordinate 2,460 of SBHH01000125.1, forward strand.
GCCGCGAGATGGTCGTCTTGCCCGAGCCCACGGGGCCGATGATGCCGACTTTCTCGCCCGCTCTGATCTTGAAGGAGACATTGTCGAGTGCCGGGATATTGGTGCCCGGATATTTGAAGGTAACATCTTTGAACTCGATATTGCCCTGAATATTCGGCCGGCTGAGCTGTCGCTTGTCGGCACTCCGCTCGACAGGCAGAGCCATGATGTTGTTGAGGCCTTTCAATGCGACCATTGCCTGATTCATGCGGGTCAGCAATCCGGCGATCTGACCCAAAGGCGCCATGGTGCGGCCTGTGAGGATCGTGCTGGCAATCAGCGCGCCGACGGTCATGGTGCTGTCCGGCTCGCTCATCTTGAGGACGCCGAAAACAACGACACAGACGGTTACCAGTTGCATCGCCGCGGCAGAGAGGTTGATGCCAAGCCCTGCGAAGAAGCGGGCCGCAACGCTCGTCTGTGCGGTCTTGCCGACGAAGCGCTCCCATTCCTTCTGCATATGCCCCTCTACCCCCATGCTTTTCACGGTATCGAGGGCGGAAATGGTCTCGATGATCACGCCATGCTTGAGTGAGGATTCCTCGGTCGTTTTGCTGACAGCGCGGCGCATCGGCCACTGCAGGATCAGTCCGATCAGGATGACGATCGGGATCGCCATTGCCGGAACGATGACGATCTCGCCACCGATCAGATAAATGATGAAAAGGAATATACCGAGGAAGGGAAGATCGACCAGCGCTGTCACGGTGGCGGAGGTGAAGAACTCGCGCAAGGTCTCAAACTCTCGCAAATGATTGGCGAAAGCGCCTGCGCTTGCCGGGCGGGCTTTGATCTGGATGTTGAGGACCTGCTCGAAAATCCGGCTGGACAGCAGCACATCAGCCCGTTTGCCTGCGTTATCGACGAAATAGGCCCGCAAGGATTTCAACAGGAAATCGAAGCCGATCACCGTCACCACGCCGAGCGCCAGTACCCAGAGTGTTTCCAGTGCGTGGTTCGGCACCACGCGATCGTAAACGTTCATGATGAAAAGCGGGCTTGCAAGGGCAAAGCTGTTGATCAGAAAGGCGGCGACGACAACCTGCAGGTAAACCGGCCAGAACTGCCACATGGTGCCCCAGAACCAGGAACCCTTGCGCTTTTCCAGCGTTTCGTCCTTGTCGACGCGATGCCGGAAATTTGGCCGCACCAGAATGACATAGCCGTCATACATGGCCTCCAGCTCTGCCATCGGGATGCGGGCCATGCCTTCGCCGGTTTCCGGAAAGATAACCTTGGCCTGTCCCTCTTCGCGGGCGAGCAGGACGCAGGCGCTCCGGTTCTTAAGAAGGATCACGGCGGGCAGTACCATGTCCGGCACCCTGTCGAGGCGTCGGTTGGAAATGCGGGCGCTGATTCCTACCCGTTCGGCGGCGCGCACAAACAGGCGCGGCGTCAGGCGGTTATCTTCAAGCGGCAGGCCGTAGATAAGCGCATCGGGCGTGCGCGGATCGTCGAAAAGCTTGGTAATGGCGGTAAGACAGCCAAGCAGGCTGTCCTGATCGGCGCGTGTCACGTCGGAAAGATCGACCTGCCAGGAGGCGGGCTCCGGCGTCCCTTCCGTGGTCCTGGCCTCCCGCGCGAGCAACGCTGCGGTCACAGCATCGGCGGTCAGGATCTTCGGGTCTTGCTGCTTCTGCTCTCCATCCTGCGGGGCGAACAGGCTTTCGGCCTCTTTCAGGCCGAGACCTCCGGCTTCGGTCGAGTTGTCGCCCTCGGGGTTTTGTTTCTTGCGCGCCATTTTCTCTTTCCAGAAAGGGATATCCGGGTTTCCCGCTATCGGTTGACCACTTCTCCGGGGGTATCGAATCAAAATCCGATCATTCTGTAACCCCGATGGAAATCCTGTTTCCTCATACTGCTTACTCTTGTTCCGGCTGCTTTGTCAGGCCACCTCTTGCAAGGGAGACAGCCGGGAAATCCGTCCGGCCAGGTGAAATTTGTGTGTCCAGTCTGCAATTCAATGCCCATTTTGTGAAAAAGCGGTTAACAGTTTCGCAAATTCGCAATTAAATCCAATATTTATCCGGACCTGTCGCCGGATTTTCAGGGGAGGGAGAGCCATGGCGGTGTTCAGGTTATCCAAGGCACCTGATTTTGTGGCATCCGGTCCTCCCTTCTCGCAAAATTAACCATAATTTGTCCGATGCCATCTGCCTAGAAGAAACCGGAACTTCCTCCTTATTTTCCCTGTTTTCAGGTATTGGAATGATTAAAGCCCGGCGACTTTCGCATGTGCGGTTGTTGTATTTTTGTTACAGCTCAAGGGGAGCAATTGTAATTAATTTGTATGTCGACAGGTAAAAAGTTGATCTTGCGCAGGCAATTCGTTTAGTTTTCATAGCTAAATAAGGGACTTGGTTATATTTCTCCTGCAACCGGCACATTCTGCCCCTTGCGGGAGCGCCTTCTATAATGACGACACATTTAGTATTAGTGGGAGAGGGGCATGCAGTTCGGTATGAGTGCGGGGAAGGCTAAAGGCCTGGTTTCCGCCAGCATCCTGACCGCCGCATTCGGGAGTTTTCTGCTCATCGGCAGCGTACAGGCCGAAACCTTGAAAGAGGCTGTGCAGGAAACTGTCAAATCAAACCCGGAAATCGGCGAGGCTTCGGCAAACCGCAAGGCGGTCGACCAGGAACTTCGCCAGGCAAAAGGCCTCTACTACCCTTCGGTAGATCTGGCGGCCGGCGCCGGATGGGAGTGGACGGACACCGTCACCATTGATGATGAAGATCTTGGCCGGACCGAATCCAGCATCCTGGTTACCCAGACGTTATTCGACGGCGGCTTTCGCTCCTCCGAAGTGGATCGTCAGGAAGGCCGGGTCGACAGCGCCGCCTACCGGGTTCGTGAACGTTCCGAGGCGATTGCCCTTGATGCGGTGCGCGCCTATCTCGATACTCTCCGCAACATGGAAATCGTCAAGCTCGCCCGCGAGAATGTCGAAAAGCACCGCCGCACTCTTGGCGAGATCAAGGACCGGGTAAAAGCCGGGCAGAGCGGTGTCGGTGACGATCAGCAGGCTTCGGCCCGCCTGTCAGCAGCGGAAGATACGCTGGTCGAGACGCTCCGCACGCTCGATGATTCCGAAATTACCTTTGCACGGGTCGTCGGCTCCCAGCCAACCGACCTGCAGTTGCCGACCTTCGAAGACGGCGCGCTTCCGAAGAGCGTCGAAGATGTGGTCGCCATTGCGCTTGACAACAACCCGGATATCAAGTTTGCCTCTGCTGACATTCGTGCGTCTACCGCCGAAATTGAAGGGGCCAAGGCCAGCTACTATCCGACGATCAATCTGGAAGTCGGCGCTTCTGCCGACAACAATCTTGATGGTGTTCGCGGTCACAACGATGACTTCCTCGCCATGTTGCGAATGCGTTACAATCTCTATCGCGGCGGCATTGATGAGGGCCGCGAAAAGGAAGCCATCGCTCGCAAGTCAGAGTCCGAACAAAAGAAAATACGTTATCAGCGGCTGGTCGAGGAAGAGGCCCGCCGGAGTTGGAGTACGCTTGCCCGCTCCCAGGCGCGTGCGGCTGTCCTTTCCGATCAGGTCGTCTCGAATGGCCAGGTAGCCTCGACCTACCGGCAGGAATTCGAAATCGGCCAGCGTGAATTGCTCGATCTTCTCGATGCGGACAATGAGCTCTTCAATTCCCGCACCTCACTGGTGACCGTGGAATATTCGGTTCTGTTTGCGAAATACCGTCTGCTTGCCACCATGGGCCGTCTGACGACAACGCTGGGCGTGATCCTGCCGGAAGAAGCCCGCCCCGGTCAAAAGGCGGGTTAAGACCCGTAAAGGCCGATAATTTTCCTGATTTGAAAGAGCCGGGGGCGGAGAAGCTTCCGGCTTTTTTTATGGCCCCATTTGGAGGGGCAGCGAATTATTCTGCCGATCCTGTACCGCTGCCTTGGGCGACGCTGGCTTGCGGGCGCGGATGATGGCGCCACCAGCCAAGCTCGTTCACCGAATAGATTGGCCGGTAGTGAAGGATACGCCTTGCATCGACCACCTGGCCGATCTGATTGTCGAGGATCAGGCTTCTGCCCTTGTAATGCACCGCCAAAATGGCATGGGCGATGCCGAGGTTCAGGTCCTGCAGAACCACGATCCGCATGTCTTCCGCCGGCCAGCCAAGGGCACGGAGCGTGAAGTATTTGGCGATGGCATAATCCTCGCAATCGCCGAAGCGGGCAAAGAACTCTTTCGGAATTTCCCAGTAATCCTTCACGCCCCAGTTAATCGGGTCGAGGATATAGCGGAACAGGTTCATATGCCGGTTGACCTTTTTGAGCTGTTCGTCTTTTGGAAGCTTCTTCCAGTCCCCCAGCAGTGCTTCCCATTTCTGATAGGCGCAGCGGTTATAGACATTGGCAACGCAAGGTCCGGGTTCGTCCTTGTAATGGCGGATTACCTTGCGCCATTTCGGAAAGGGTTTCAGGCCGGAGTAGGGCGTTTCCAGCGAATTGAACAGGCCGGGTTTGTCGGATGGCGCCGCCGGAGCCATGCCGGGAAGAGCAAAAAGACCGCTGAGAAACAGCAGGAGCACAGCTAGCCCCTGTCTTCTCCATCCTGTCCGAAATTGCAGTTTCACGCGTTCCGCCCGCCTTTTTCGCCGCTTGTTCGCGCGGCCCTTCTGTTGAAGATAGGTCACATTATGGACAACAAATGATTAACAAACGTTAACACCAGCCGGTAATATATTGTATGAAAGCTGCTTTCTGGCGTAGGCTGCCAGCGGAATTTACCTATTCTAAAGGGTTCGTGCCGCATCCTGATGGCATGTGAAATATATTACCGGGGCCGGGCATGTCGGAAACGCAGTCAAAAGACAACGGACGGGAAAAAACCTATCGCACGCTGGGCGTTGGGCTCATTCTGCTTGCGGTCGTCGTCGCGGCCGGGATCTGGGCGACTTTCCGCTTTGTTGATGAACAGCGCGCCCGTGACATCCGCAACTGGGAAATCCGTCTCGGTATCGTTGCCGACAGCCGCACGGCGAGTGTCGAGGAATGGCTCCGCAAGCAGCAGCAAGCCATCGGTGCGCTCGCCAACAATGCTTCCTTGCAGGTTTACCTGACCCAGTTGGTCGTCGAGACCTCCGAAAATGGCAATGCCATCTCCGAGGTGCCGGAGGCCGGATATCTCATCAACCTGCTTAACAATCAGGCCGTGATGAGCGGCTTCTGGGAGCCAGAAGAGCCGCAGATCCGCGCTAATGTCGCGCGCCCGGGTCGGGCCGGAATCGGCCTTACCGATGCGACCGGCAAGCTATTGGTTACCAGCGGCAACATGCCGCCGCTCAATCCCTCGATCCGGGCCGCGATGGCGAAGGCCGGCGAGGGCAAGCCCGCCCTTATCGATATCTATAAAGGGATCAATGGCGATCCCAGCATGGGCTTCGTCTGGCCTGTCTTTGCGGTGCAGGAGGATGGCTCGGCTAAATCCATCATTGGCTATGTGATTGGCATCCGCACGGTCGCCAATTCGCTTTATCCGCTTCTCTTCCAGCCGGGCGATACCACCCAGACCTCGGAAAACTATCTTGTCCGCAAAGACGGTTCGCTGGTTCAGTATATTTCACCGCTCGTCGATGGAACGGAAGCATTGACCCGCAAGCTGAGTGCAAGTGATGATCTTGCGGCTGCTTTTGTGATCGACAAGCCCGGCGACTTCACCATTGCCAACAATTACCTCGGCTCCAGGGTGCTGGTGACCGGCCGCGCGCTTTCGACGGCCCCCTGGTATCTCGTCCGCACGATATCGGAACATGAGGCGCTGGCCGAAACCGATCGCCGGCTCACGACCATGATGGGGATTTTCATCCTGCTGATCATCGGCGTCGCGGGCACGGTTGTCGCCGTCTGGCGGCACGGTACGTCGCTTCGTGCGGCGGAACTCGCCGCCCGTTACAAGGACACGGCGGATCAGCTTCAGGAACGGAGCGAGTTTCTTAAAATCGTGACCGATCAGCAACCGACCGCCATTGCCGTCTTCGATGACGAGGACCGGTACCGCTTTGCGAACCGCGTTGCCGCGGAGGAAGCGGGCGTAACGCAGGATACTATGATCGGCAAGAAGGCGGCCTCGGTGCTCGGCCCGATGCTGGCGCGTAGCACGACCGACATGACGGCGCAAGTCCGTGCCGACTACGAACCCCGCACCATCGTCAATCGGATTCCGGCCGATGGGATCGGCGGGCGCGAAAGAATCCTGAAATCGGACTTTATTCCACTCCGTTCCGCCCATGTGAGCGGCAAGGAAGTGCTGACGGTCTTTCAGGATATCTCTGATGTCGTGACGGCGCAGGAGCGGCGCGAGAAGGTCCTGCGTAATCTTGTCTCCACCCTTGTCGCTTTTGTCGACCGGCGCGATCCTTTTTCGGCCAACCAGTCGCGCCGGGTCGCGCAAGTGGCAGCGGCAATTGCGGGCGAGATGAATTTGCCTGAGGACAAGGTCCGCACCGTGGATATCGCAGGCAACCTGATGAATATCGGCAAAATTCTCGTACCGCCGGAAATCCTGACCAAGACGGGCAATCTCACCAGAGAAGAGATGGACATCATTCGCAACAGCATGGTGGCAAGCGCCGATCTGCTGGAGGAGGTGGATTTCGATTTGCCGGTTGCGGCGACGCTCCGTCAGTTGCAGGAAAACTACGATGGCAGCGGTCAGCCCGAAGGACTAGCCGGTGCCGCCATTCTGGAAACGGCGCGCATCATCGCCGTCGCCAATGCCTTCGTTGGCATGGTATCCCCACGCGCCTACCGGAGTGCACTTTCCTTCAGCGCGGCCATCGGTTATCTGCTGGAAGATGCGGACAGCCGCTATGACCGCAAAGTGGTGAGCGCCCTCATCAATTACCTCGAAAACCGGGGCGGGCGCGAAAAATGGCAGCATTATTCCGAACCGCCGGTGGAGGGAAAGCCGGGAAATGAAGGCGGCGATGCCGCATCGGATGACATTCCGGAAGACGAGGCCTGATCGCATCCGCGTCGACCAACAGGGACAAAAACTGGATGAGGGCTTGCCCTTTAAAGGACAGGGGAGGCCTGTAGAGCCGCAGGCCCGGTCAGGACCAGCTTGACCAGTTCGCTCTGGCGACTCGTGTCGGTTTTCCGGAAAACCTGCCGGAGCTGGGAGCGGACGGTATGCATGCTCACCCCCCACTGCTCTGCGAGATCATCCAGCTTGTAGCCGTTGGTGAGGCCGAGGGTCAGCCGTCCTTCCGCCGGGGTCAGGCCGTACAGACGGCAGATGGTCTCGATGGAAAGCTCGACCGGTTCAGCGGGATCCGAGACGAACAGCACGGCGCCCTTTCCGGCAACGCCGGTACCGATCGGCGCGACCATTACATTAAGCGGCGAATCCGCTTCCATCCGGGTGAGGGAGATTGCAAACTCGCTTTCCCCTTCTCCGCTGCCCTCGGGCGCCAGCGTTTCTTTCAGGAGATTGGCAAGGGCGCGGTTTTCGCCGGGCAGGGTTGCCCGGCAGATCCGGTCCGGTCCGACGACAAGACCGTCGCCCCGTTCAAGGTAGCGCTTTGCCTTGCCATTGAAGAAAAGAATCTTGGCGTCCGCTGTCACCAGAATGACGCCGATTGGCAGTCGGTTCAGGACGGCGGTCGCCGATTCCAGAAGCGGCGCGGATTCGGCTTGGCGGACATGACCGCGATGGCGCTGGATCGCGTTCAGGAGGTTGCGCGACATCCCGGTTGTGGTGAGTTGCCCTTTGATCAGGTAGTCCTGTGCCCCGTGGCGGATCGCTTCCCGGCCCAGTTCCTCATTGTCATTGGTCAGAACAACAATTGGAGTTTCCGGGATTTTCTGTCCCAGAAGGGAAATGGCTTCGAACCGGCTTTCAGGATTTTCGGAAATATCAAGAATGATGATATCGCCGCCGCCCCAGGCGCCTGCGTCGATAAAATCCTGCAGGCTTTCGACATGTTCGAACGAAAAGGCCGAATTTTCATGATTCGATAACAGCGAGTTTAACTGCTGCGCATCTTCTTCGTGGTGCCCGATAAATCGAACTGTGGCCTTCGTATCCCGGTCCATTCTATTTATGCATCCCAGATTACTCCTGTAAGTCTTTCCCGGCGGCAGAGACTTATCGGCCAACTTGCTGTAAATTGCCTAAAAATTTGATAACTTTGGCAAATTAGGTGCGCATTGGTACTTTTTCATGGCAGACAGCGGCGTTCCCGTGTTTCTTGTCCGCCTGCCGTCAATGAAAATTATCCAATTATGCGCCCCGTGTCTAATCTGTAGCGCTTTTCAAGGAAATGTGACGTCTTCATGCCGCAATATATCGCTTTCAACAAGCCGTTTGGCGTTCTCAGTCAGTTCACAGGAGAAGAGGGGCATCGTACGCTTGCCGAATTTTCCCTGCCGTCCGCGGTTTATGCTGTGGGGCGACTTGACAGGGATAGCGAGGGACTTTTGCTTTTGAGCGATGATGGGCAGTTTATCAAAAAGCTGCTGGACCCCGACAACGGGCATGAACGAACCTATTGGGTGCAAGTTGAAGGCGTTCCAACAAAAGAAGCTCTTCAGACCCTTGAAAGAGGAGTGACAATCAAGGGCTACAAGACACGGCCTTCGCGCGTGCGCCTTCTGACGCCGGAGCCGGATGTGCCGCCGCGCGAACCACCGATCCGCTACCGCAGGAAAATTCCGACGAGTTGGTTGGAGATTGTCCTGACCGAGGGAAAGAACCGGCAGGTTCGGCGAATGACAGCGGCGGTCGGCTTTCCGACGCTTCGCCTGATTCGTCGCGCTATAGGAAAGCTGCAGCTTGGCGGTTTGGAAGAGGGAGAGTGGCGGGAAGTCCGGCGGGCTGATATTTTCTAGGCCCGCCGGAAGTTTTTGCCACCAATCCTCTTTCGCCTGGTCTTAATGTGCGAACAGGACCGGCGCCGTCATGTGGCCGAGAATGGTTTTGGTTGCACCGCCCAAAATCATTTCTCTCAGGCGGTTGTGGCCATAGGCACCCATGACCAGCATGTTGGCGCTGTAATCAACCAGCGCACCGAGAATGGCATCGCCGACATCAAGATCGGGCCAGACGCCTGCCTTGAAGGTGGCGTTGATCCCGTGTCGCTTAAGATGGGTAATAATATCGTCGTTTTCCCCGGTGTCGTCATCTTTAGAGTTGACACTGAGCAGGGTGACCTTGCTGGCCTTCTCAAGGAAAGGCAGAGCCTCATGTAGCGCGCGGGAGGCTTCGCGGGAATTATTCCAGGCAATCAGCACATGGCCGCCGAATTCCCGGTATTTGCCGGTAAAGGGCACGACCAGTATAGGGCGGGGGGAACTGACCACCATTTCCTCGGCGATGTAGCGGGTCTGGACGTTGTTCTCGGCGGACGGGTCTCCCTGACCGAGGATTACCAGATCGGCAGCAAGTGCATGGTCGTTCAGGATATCGGGCGCGTAGCCCTCCTCGATGATCACCTCGACGGTGCGGTCGACGCGGGCAGCAGCGGATTTCAGCTTTTCCGCAGCGGCAGCGGCATTCTTTTCTTCCTGCGCACGGGACTGCTCGACAAACTCCGGCGGGACATATCCCATGAAGGAGGCGGGCACAGTCACTTGCGCGATTGTGTAAACGGCCTTTATATGCGCATCATGCTCAACCGCGAGGGCAAGGGCCGTCTCTATACGGACATCAAGCTGTGAATCGTTACTCAGATGTAGCAGGATTGTTTTGACAGACATCAGTTTGCTCCTTTATCGGCCGTTGTTGTTTGCCGGTACTCTATTGAAATCCGGGATCGAACCATTGATTTCAGACAAGGTTATTCATTATTATCATTGCGCCCATACTTTATTTCTCTCTCATGCACATCAACGTATGAATTGATTGCGGCAATAACAACAGATTAGATGCACTGTGCATCTATGGTTATATCTTCGAACCAACGGAACGGGAAAAAGTTCCCTCCTGATCATCGAATAAAGGCTGAATTCATGAATGCAATCGAGGCCCTGACAACGCGAAAATCCGTTGCCATGCTGGCGGAACCGGGCCCGGATAAAGCGGCGCTTGAAACCATGATCGAGGCGGCGGTGCGCGCCCCCGACCATTGTCATCTGCGGCCTTGGCGTTTTCTGGTGATTGAGGGCGAGGCGCGCGCGCGCCTTGGAGATGTTTTCGCTGAGGCGGAGCGCCTGCGCGCGCCCGATACGCCGGATGCGATGATCGAGAAGGTACGCGGCAAGCCGACGCGGGCGCCGGTGATCATCGCCGTGATCGCGAAAGTTGACGAACATCCGAAAGTGCCGGGCGTCGAACAGATCCTGTCGGCGGGTGCAGCGGCGCAGAATATCATGCTGACGGCCCATGCGCTTGGCTTCGGCGGCATCTGGCGAACCGGCAAGCCCTGTTTTGATCCGCATGTGAAGGCCGCGCTCGGCGCACGGGAGCAGGATTTGATCGTCGGCTTCCTTTATCTGGGAACGCCGGTGCGCGCACCGGCAACAGCGAAGGACGACATTCACGATTATATGGAACACTGGGCGGGCTGATCCGGATGGCTTCCCCCAGAAACATTTAAAATCAGAATCCGGAAAAGGGAGGTTCCATGTCTGATATCATTCTGCACCATTACGATCCGTCGCCGTTCGCGGAGAAGATCCGCGCCATTTTTGGGTTCAAGAAACTCGCCTGGCAGTCGGTTAATATTCCCCGCATGATGCCGAAGCCCGACCTGATGCCGCTCACGGGCGGGTACCGGAAGACACCGGTGATGCAGATTGGCGCGCATGTCTATTGCGATACGCAGATCATCATCCGGGAGCTTGAAAAACGCTTCCCCGCGCCAACGCTTTTCCCGGGCGGCAGCGCCTTTCTCGGCTGGGGGGTAAGTTTCTGGACAGACAAGCTTCTTTTCAGCACGGCCGTCGCGCTTGTATTCGGAACCTTCGGCGAGCAAATGCCTGCCGAGTTTGTGAAGGATCGTGCTGAATATTCGGGCGGTAATATTAATATAGAGAAGATGAAATCGCTGCTGCCTGTCAGTCTCCAACAGTTCCGCGCAATGATGGCCTGGGCGGAAGAGGGGTTGGACGATGGCCGCTCCTTCCTGATTGGAGAGGCTGCCAGCCTTGTTGATTTCGATCTCTATTTCAATGTCTGGTTCGCGGGCCGCGTGCCCGACGTTCAGACAGCACTCAAGGATTTTCCGAAATTATCTGCTTGGCGGGAGCGGATGGCGGATTTCGGAAATGGTGATCGGAGCGAGCTTGACGCCGGGGAGGCCCTTGATATCGCGAAGGCGGACGATGTCTCGGCGTATAAAGGGAAGATCGATGCGAAAAGCGGCAGATCCGTCGGGGATGACGTCACCGTCATGCCGAATGATACGGGACGGGTGCCGGTCAGCGGATCGCTTGTCACCCTGACTGATCGGGAGATTGCCATCCGTCACCATGATGCACGGGTTGGCGAGGTCATTCTACATTTCCCAAGAGCGGGATTTCTTGTTTCCTGACGCGGCGAAACGGGCGGATTTGGGGCGTTTTCAGCCATCATTCCGCCTTTTTCCTGTCTTATCTGCGGAGGGCGAGTCGAACTGGTTGCGGGACCGGTTCCGGATTTGCTACTGTGGCCCGCGATTTAATCCGGACCGAAATTCCACGCAGCGGAGATTTTACTTGATGAAGACCATTCAGACCGTTCTTTTCGGGCTTTCCCTGATCGTTCTGGCGGGCGGGAGCAGCGCGGCGCAAGCGGCGGATGCCACAAAACTACCCGAGGCGGTGATTGCTGTTGTCAAGATCGAGCATATCCTGCAGGTCTCCGAACCTTCCAAATATGTGGAGGAGGAGGTCAAGAAACTTCGCAAGGAAAAGATCGACGACCTGAATGCGCGGGAGAAAAACCTGCAGGAGGAAAAGGCCAAACTCGACAAACAGAAGGCAATCATCTCGCCGGATGCATACCAGAAAAAACTGCAGGGCCTTAATACGGAGCGGCAGAAACTTCAGCAGGAATATCAGATTTTCAACGCGAGCCTGAATCGCGCGCTTGCCGGTATCCGTGCCGACCTCAAAAAGCGTATTGTCCATTTCTCGGCTCAGGTGAGCCATGATCGCGGCGTCAATATCGGCATGGATGAGGCCAAAATCATTTTCTTTGACAAGAAGATGGATATTACCGATGAAGTGCTGGCCCTTCTCAACAAGGAAAATCCGAAATACGACTTGACCCTCAACACACCGCCGGAAGGCGAGGGGGACAAGAAGGGCGCGGAGAAAAAGCAGTAAATTCCAGCCCGTCTTAAAGACGGCTCGAAAGTTCCTCTTTTAGCGCGTCGTCGCAAAAGGCGGCGGCGATTGCATTCCGTGTAATTTGGGTGAGGGCCGCCTCATCAAGGCCGTAATGCTGCGCGGCCGCGTCATATTCCCGGCCGATGGAGGTCTTGAAGAAAGGCGGATCGTCGGAATTGAGCGTGACGACGCAGCCCTGCTCCATCAGATTTTTGAAGGGATGAGCGCTTCGGTTATCAAAAAGGCCAGTCGCGACATTGCTGCCGGGACATAGCTCCAGCGGAATTTTTCTCGAAGCAATTTCTTGAAGGAGTGACTCATCTTCAATCACCCGGACCCCATGGCCGAGCCTTTGAACAGGCAGATGAAGAAGCGTGTCGCGAATGCTCGTAGGTCCGCCAAACTCACCCGCATGGCTCGTGATGGCAAGGCCCGACTGATGCACATGGGTGAAGGCGGGGGCGAAGTCTGCTGCCTCAAAAGCGCCCTCATCCCCGCCCATGCCGAAACCGACCACAAGCGGGTGCGGATGGGCAACGACTTGCCGGGCAACGGCCTCGGCGCGCTCCGGTCCCAGATGCCGGACGCAGGTGACGATGATGCGCCCTTCAATGCCGAAATCGGCTTTTGCCTCCTCGATCCCGGCGGCGATCCCGTCCAGATGATCTGTATAACTCATCCCGACGGCCGCCGCATGATCGGGAGAGGAAAACATCTCCACATAAATCGCCTCTTCTTCCGCACATCGGCGAAGATAGTCGTAAGTTACGCGCCGGTAATCGTCTTTTGTAAGGATTACCGCCGCCGCCCGGTCATAGGCGGTCAGGAATTCCAGAAACGTGCCCCAGGCGAAATCGCCATCGGGGCCGAAGGTGGCAGGGTCGATTGTTGCGCCGTTCCGGCCTGAGAGTTCCCGCACCAGTTCGGGCGTCGCCGTCCCTTCCAGATGCACATGCAGTTCCGCCTTTTTGACCATGTTACCTAAGAAAGCTTTCGCCATGGGCGAGGGGAGCTATTCCTAAATGGCGCGCAATCGACTGACCGATATCGGCGAAGCTGTCCCGCGTACCGATGGCGCCTCCCTTGATGTCGGGGCCGAAGGCGATAATGGGCACCACTTCGCGGGTATGATCTGTCCCTTCCCAGGTGGGATCGCAGCCATGATCGGCGGTCAGCATCACAAGATCGCCGGGCTTCAAGGCCGCTTCAAGCTCGGGCAGGCGGGCATCAAATTCCTCCAATGCCGAGGCATAGCCCGCGACATCCCGGCGATGGCCGAAGGACTGGTCGAAATCGACAAGATTGGTGAAGGTGAGACTGCCTTCTTCAGCGCGGGCGAGCGCCGCCATCGTTGCATCCATCAGCGCCATATTGCCCGCCGCCTTGACGATCTCGCCGGTACCC
>SBHH01000176.1 GCA_006226265.1 Alphaproteobacteria bacterium
GTCTGCTCGTAACCATGCCAATATGGCCCGACGGCGGCGTTACAACTGTCGCCTCCGGTAGCGCCTCCGCCAGCGCGAGGGCCGAGGGGCGCGGGACCAGCTTGTCCACTTTTGGCGCGGTAACGAGGACTGGAATTTTGATTTCCGCTGGTCGGACGTTCTCGCCGCCCACTTCCCACAGATTCGCAACCGGCTCGTTCCGGCCATACCATTTATCGAAACAGTCCGCCGCTACGCCTTTCGCCAAGGCGGTTCCATCGTTCAGCCAATCCTCCAGCGCGACGAATTCAACAGCCCTCTCCGATGTCATATCCATTCCCGCGAACATGCTGAACTTGCGAAGACCGAGATTGGGATCAAGACTGACGAACAGGGCCTGTAAGAGATCGACTGGCAGCTCGCCGAACCCGGCCAGGACATTATCCCACATTTCCTTCTGCGCAAGCAATTGCCGTGCGAGATCGGCCAGGCCCGCATGAAAGTCCCAGGGTGCGGCAAGGGCGATGAAACTCGCGAGCCGCGCCTGCCGAAATTGCGCGGCGGCCACGGTCAGGGTGCCCCCCATGCAATAGCCCGCAAGATGCAGGGGCGCCCCGGGAAAGGCATCGGCCACGAAATCGACGATCGGGCAGATGCGCTTCAGGATATAGTTCTCGACATTGAATTCTTTCTCGCTCTCTCCGGGGGCGTTCCAGTCGACCAGCAGGGGATGCAATCCCGCTTCGGCCAGATGATCGACAAGGCTTCGTCCCGGCATCAGGTCAAGAATATAGGCCCGGTTGACAAGCGAGGGCACGAACAGGATCACCGGCGCATTCTCCGCGGCCTCGGGATTGCCGTCCAGCAGGCGCGTCGTTCCCTGCTGCCAGAGGATCGGGCGATTCCGCGCGGCCCTCTGATAGGGATGGCGATGGTAAAGCCGGATGCCGGAGATCATCTCCTGCACCTTTTCGCTGCCTTCCTCCGCCAGCATACGGATGAGATCGCCGCTCCCGATTTTGTCCAGCCGCGTCGCAAGATCGTCAGTGCCGATATCCAGATCTTTCGGCCAGGGAACGGGGCCTGTTTCCTTCAGCGAGGCCGAGGCCAGCGACCCCGCCACCGCAGTTGTCGCGAGGCCAAGATGCAGCGCAAGCGGACGCGGTCCGAGACGCGGCGGTACGGCTGTCATCTCCTCTGTTTCGTCCATTCTGCGACTGTTCCGTTCCTGCGGCAGCGCGCGGCGAAAACTGCCCCGCGTGCTGCGTTTTCAAGCGCCCTGTCTTTATACTTGCCTCTCTCATGCGGAGAATACAAGCCTCATTGCGGTAGAAATGCCCGCTTTGCGCCGCTTTTCCGAACCGCAGCGCACAATAAACTTGCGCAGCGCAGCAATAAAAGGTGAAATGCGGCCCTGTACCTTTCGCATTCTAGATAGGAGACACCGTGGTTCAAACAAAAGCAGACGACACGAACCCCATTGTCATAAAGAAATATGCCAACCGCCGGCTTTATAATACGGCGACGTCTTCCTATGTGACACTGGACCATCTGAGCCGCATGGTGAAGGAGGGAACTGAGTTCGTCGTCTATGACGCCAAGACCAATGACGACATTACCCGCTCTGTTCTCACCCAGATCATTTTCGAGGAAGAGGCGAAAGGCCAGAACCTGCTGCCCATCAACTTCCTCCGTCAGTTGATCAGCTTCTATGGTGACCGTCTGCAAACGGTGGTACCGGACTATCTTGAGATGTCAATGCGCTCCTTCACCGAGAATCAGGAAAAGATGCGTGAAATCCTGCCCGAGAACCTGACCGAGAATCCGATGTTCAAGCAGTTCGAGGAAATGGGCCGCCAGAATATGGAAATATTTAGCCGGACGATGAAGATGTTCGCCCCGACCATGTTCGGCGCGGGCACTGCCACCACGCCTGAAGAAAAAAATGCGGCGCCCGCCGAAAAGTCCGATCAGACAAGTGAAATGATGCAGGAACTGAAGGACCAGCTTGCAGATATGCAAAAGCGCCTCGACGAGATGAGCAAGAAAAAATAAGCCGAAGGATTCACAAAACTTCCCAACAGCTTAGGAAAATTGCCCCGGAATCGTTCAAATTCCGGTGAGCCACCCCCTGTTAAGGCTTTTTTAGACAGATTTAGTCTAAAAATTACCGTTTTTTCTGATTATATACCTATAGGAATTCGGATTTTCAGGACGGATTTATGGACGTAACAAGACTGAGTTCTCAATTTGCACGGACGCCATCCGGGCTGCCAGCCGCGGTCAGGAAGCCGCTGCCGGAAGTTCTGGCCGTGCCGGCGCGTCTGCCCGCGCCGGAGGATCAGTCGAATGCCGAAATCGATCGGGGCGAAAATTCCCGGAATGAGCGGATCAATGAAACCGCTTCAGGGCAGAGCCAGGCAAATACGGAAAAATCCTTCGCCCGTTCCCGCGCACTTACCATCGCCCGCTCGGAAATATTCACGCCCAGCCGGGGCGTCTCTGCTCCCTATCTTGCCCAGCAGATTGCCCAGGCAGAAGACACGCGGGTGTCGGAAACGAGCCCGCGCGGCCATACGGATGCCATCTCCGCCTATCGCCAGACGCTCGGCCTTACCGCCATCGTTCTCGGGCTTGAGGGAACGCGCGAACGGCGCGCCTGAGGTTCAACCGCGCCGCCCACTAACCTTGAATAATTCAGTCTGCCTTCCCCTTATATATGACAGGTGGCAAGGCCGCGTTTTTCCAGATACTGCTGATGATAATCTTCTGCCGGATAGAAATCGAGCGCGGGCGAGATTTCGGTGACGACCGGACGGCGGAACATGCCGCGCGGGCCCTGCGCCGCCTTTGACTTTTCGGCCAGATCCTTCTGCGCCTCGTCCCGATAAAAAATCGCCGAGCGATACTGCGTGCCGATATCCGGCCCCTGCCGGTTCAGCGTTGTCGGATCATGGATCTGCCAGAAGACATCGAGAAGCTCCTCATAGCTCACCACTTCAGGATCAAATTCCACCTGCACCACCTCCGCATGGTTGGTCGTACCAGTGCAGACCTCTTCATAGCTCGGGCTTTGCGTGGCCCCGCCCTGATAGCCGACCACCGTCGCCTTCACCCCTTTCACTTGGCGGAAGGCCGCCTCGACCCCCCAGAAACATCCGGCCGCAAAATAGGCAAATTCCGTCGATCCCGTCATTTTCCGTTTCCTCACATCCTTAATGCGGCAGTGATGGCCGCGTTCTCTCTATTATCTTGCATCGCTTCTCATAAAAACAACAGCGTACAAGAAAACTTGATCGCATTTGAGGGGGGTCGTCAGAAAATTCTGGCATTGGTCCCATTTATCCTTAGTATTTGATAATCTTCGCAACCAATTTTCGAAACATCCCATGGTCCGGCGCCTCAAAAATGCCCAGTTGCAGACGCTCTCCCTTGATTCCGGAAGTGCGGTTCCCCTGCATCAGCAGCTCTTCCTCGCGCTTCGTTCGGCGATCCTTGAAGGGCGGCTTCTGCCCGATACCCGCCTGCCATCGAGCCGCACGCTCGCGAGCGACCTCGGTATTTCACGGAATACGGTTTTAAGCGCCTATGACCAGCTGACGGCGGAAGGCTATCTCGTGAGCCGGATCGGCGCGGGTTCCTTCGTCTCGGATCAGCTACCCGACGATCTGCTGGAGCGCAAGCGCCGCGAGGAGGAAACCCCCGGCGTCAAGACGCGCGATATCTATCTCTCCCGCATGGCGGCAACGCTTAAAGGCGCTCCGCCCATGCGGCAATATCGCGGCTTGCCCTTCTCCCCCGGCCTGCCCGCACTCGACGAGTTCCCCTTCGAGGACTGGGCCCGCCTTCTCGCCCGGCACTGGCGGCGGCCGAAGCGCGAGTTTCTGGTCGATAACCCGGTCGGCGGGGCGCGCGTCCTTCGCGACGCCATTGCACGCCATCTGGGCCAGACGCGCGCCGTTCGCTGTCATGCGGATCAGGTGATTGTCCTGTCCGGATCCCAGCAGGCGATCCATCTGGTGGTCCGCGCTTTCGCCGAACCCGGTGACAGCATCTGGATGGAGGAGCCGGGCTTCCCCGGCATTCGCGAATCCATCATCGGCGCGGGCGCAAGGCCTGTCTCGGTCCCAGTCGATGCAGAAGGCTTCTCGCTTCAGAACGCGCGCGCCCTCGCGCCGGAGGCCCGGCTCGCCTGCATCTCCCCCTCCCATCAGTATCCGCTCGGCCAGACCATGTCCCTCGCCCGGCGGATCGAGCTGCTGACCTGGGCAAAGGAGGAAGGGCGCTTTATTCTGGAGGATGACTACGACAGCGAGTATCGCTATGCCGGGCGTCCGCTCTCCTCGCTGCAAGGTCTCGATGATGACAGCCGCGTCCTCTATGTCGGCACCATGAGCAAGGTGATGTTTTCAGGGCTCCGGGTGGGATATATGGTGGTGCCGGAAGATCTGGTGGATATGTTCCTTGCTTTTCGCCGCACCATCGACAGCCATTCCCCCTCGGTGCCGGAGGCGGCCCTCGCCGATTTCATCTCGGAAGGTTATCTCGCCGCCCATATCCGCCGCATGCGCCTCCTCTATGAGCAGCGCCAGAACGCTCTTCTCGCCCTTCTGAAAGACCGGCTTGGCGATATCCTGACTGTGGAGCCACAGGAATCGGGCATGCATCTCGTGGCCTATCTGCCGCCCGATTATCAAGATAAGGAGATCGAGCGTGCCGCCCTTCAATCCGGCATGATGGTGCGCGCCCTTTCGGGCTTCTACAGCCTGCCGACAGAAGAGAACGGCCTTATTCTCGGTTTTGCCGGAACGGCCGAGAAAGAAATGCCACAATTGGTCGATAAGCTCCGCGATATCATCCTGAAGCGAGGCCGCTGATCCCGTATATGTCCAGAGTCCTGTATCTTGCCCTGTTGCTGATCCTTCCCCTGTTCACAGGAGCAGCCCGCGCAGAGCCCCCCCGCCATGCCCTCGCCATGCATGGCGCGCCGAAATATGCTCAAAACTTTACCCATTTCGACTATGCCAATCCCGACGCGCCGAAAGGGGGCGAGCTTCGCCTTGGCATCATCGGCAGTTTCGACAGCCTCAACCCCTTCATCCTGCAAGGCGTCGCACCCGCCGGGCTTGATCATGTCTATCAGCGGCTGATGTCCCGCTCCCGCGACGAGCCGTTCACGCTTTACGGCAACCTCGCTGAGACCTATGAGATGCCGGAGGACCGGCGGTCCATCATTTTCAATATCGATCCGCGGGCGCGCTTTTCCGACGGCAAGCCCGTGACGGCGGAGGATGTTTTCTTTTCCTACCAGCTCCTCCGGGAAAAGGGGCGGCCCAACGCGCGGAGTTATTACCGCAAGGTACGCAAGGCGGAAATCCTGGGACCGCTTCGTATCCGTTTCGAGTTCGAGGAGGATGGCCATTGGGAAATGCCGCTGATCATGGGGCTGATGACCGTGCTGCCGCGCCATGACATCGATCCCGACACCTTCGATAAAAGCACCCTCACCCCTTTCGTTGGCTCCGGCCCCTATATGATCGAGAAGGTAGAGCCCGGCCGCCGCATCATCTATAAGCGCAACCCTGACTTCTGGGGGCGCGATTTGCCCGTGAACCGGGGGCGGTTCAATTTCAATCGGGTGATCTATGACTATTTCCGCGACGATGATATCGCGATGGAGGCGTTCAAGGCCCATAGCCTGGATGCCCGCTTCGAAAGCGAGGCCGGGAAATGGAAAAACGCCTATTTTGGCCCGAACGGCGCCAAGGCCCCCTGGGTGAAGACGGAACCGAAACTCGGCCTGCCGACGCCGATGCTGGGTCTCGTCTTCAATACACGGCGGGAGGAATTCAGGGATATCGATGTTAGAAAGGCGCTCTCTTACGCCTTCGATTTCGAATGGTTGAACGACAAAATCCTGCATGGCCTTTACAAGCGATCCACCAGTTTCTTTGAAAATTCGCCCCTTGCCGGGAACGGCAAGATCACGGCGGCAGAGAAAAAGCTGCTCCAGCCCTTCCGCGATGAACTGCCGAAGGCGCTTTTTACTGAAAGCTTCGTGCTTCCCAAAAGCGATGGCAGCGGGCGCAACCGGACAAACCTCCGCATTGCCCGGAAACTCCTTCGCGATGCGGGCTGGCATTATAGGGACGGCGCGCTTCGGAATGACAGGACCGGCGCGCCCTTCAAAATCGAATTTCTCGTCAATAATTCCGAATATGTCCGCCTGATCACGCCTTATCAGAAGAACCTTGAAATTCTCGGTATCGAGACGGCGATCCGCCTGATGGATTCGGCCGGTTACCAGAACCGGCTCAATAACTACGACTTCGATATGATCGTCAATGAATGGGGTCAGTCGCTCTCGCCGGGGAACGAGCAGTTCTTCTACTGGAGCCGGGCGGCGGCGAAAACGCCGGGCACGCGGAACTATCCCGGCATCGATCTCGCGGTAGTGGATCAACTGATCTCGGATATCATCTCCGCCCGGACGCGGGAGGGACTGGTCACGACGGCGCAGGCCCTCGACCGGGTGCTGCTGTTCCAGCATTATGTCATTCCGCTTTATTATACCGACCGGCAATGGCTCGCGCTCTGGCCCGACATAAAAATCCCGGAGCATCCTTCCCTTTGGGGTACCCGTCCGGATTTATGGTGGTATAGTGCGGCCAAGTAATGCCGAAACCACCAGCCGAAAGTCCCGAAGTTCAGAATGCTTGCCGTCATCTCCCCCGCCAAGAAACTTGATTTTACCCGCGACGCCGAGATTGGCGACTTTACCGAGCTGGAGTTCCTGCCGCAGACACGGAAGCTTCTCACCCGCGCGCGAAAACTGACGGCGGAGGATCTGAAGCGCCTGATGCAGATTAGCGACGATCTCGCCACGCTCAACCGCGAACGCTTTCGCAAGATGAAGTTCCCGAACACGCCTGAAAATGCGAAGCAGGCGGTCTATGCCTTCAACGGCGATACCTATATGGGCCTCGATGCCGGGACGATGGATGAGGCGGATATCGATTACGCGCAGGATCATTTGCGCATTCTCTCCGGCCTCTACGGGCTTGTCCGCCCCCTTGACCTGATCCAGCCGTATCGGCTTGAAATGGGCACCCGCCTCGATACGGAGCGGGGAGAAAATCTCTATCAGTTCTGGGGCGACCGGATCGCGAAGAAGATCAATTCGCTGATGAAGGAACAGACGGAGAAGTGCCTCGTCAATCTCGCCTCGACCGAATATTTCAAGGCCGTCGATCTTAAAAGCCTGAAAACACCGGTCGTGACGCCCGTCTTCAAGGAAGTGAAGGGCGACGTCGCGAAGGTGATCAGCTTCTCCGCCAAGCGGGCGCGCGGCATGATGGCCCGCTATATGATCCGGAATCGCATTGACCGCCCGGAAGGGCTGAAAGAATTTACGGAAGCGGGCTACGGCTTTCAGGCGGCGCAATCAAATGACGCGGAATATATCTTCACCCGGAAGATCGACTAGCCGAACCGCTTTTTATCGCGGGCCTTCCAAATTTCAAGGGCCCGTGCCTCAGCCTCCTCGAAACTGAGGGCAGGCTCCGCCATTTTAAGGGCGAAGGCGAGCGTGCCGGTAATGGCAAGCTCCGGTACCGGCAGATCGAGAGTGCCGCGCCACATTTCCAGAAGCCAGGTGGGCGACAAATCCTCCTCCCGCCATTTATAGACGGACTGATCGGTCATGGCGGGCCATTCCTGAACTTCCGCTTCGCCTTCCACCAGCACATCAACCAGCACCGGCTTCATCGGGTTTCGCTGCACCTCTCCCCCGCCGCCCTTGAAGATCATGCTGCTCGGCTGATGAAGCGCGCGGGCCGTTTCAAGGTGGAGCGGCTTGTAGGGCGGATGGAAGACGCCCTGAAGCTGATAACGCGCGCGGAACGGGTTCAAATCGCGCCCGAAGGTATTGACCGCCGTCCGGACGCCCAGAAACGGGCGAAGTTCAAACAGATCCTGAAGCGCCGGGCAGAAATACTCAAGGCCGAGATAGACAAGGTTTTGGGTTTTTAATGCCTCCGCCGCCTCGGCACGGGAGGCGCATTGCGGCACGCCAAAGAGATCGAGCGCGGGCCGCGTTGGCGCGAAACCATCCGCATAGCCCGCGATGCCATGCATCAGGATCTTATAACCCTGGTCGGCGAGAAGAAGCGCCGCCAGCACGAACCAGGGCTGCTGCCGATGCCGGTCGGCGTAGGACGGCCAATCGAAATCGACCTCTGCCTCGACTTTCTCACCGGTGAAGCAATCGCGCGCCGCCGCGACCATGCCGGCAAGTTCCTCCCCCGTCTCGCCTTTCCGGCGGAGGAGAAGGAGGAAGGCGCCAAGCTGCAGCGGCTCCACCTCCTTGTTCAGCACCATCGTCATGGCGGCGCGGGCCTCCTCGAACGTCATGTCGCGCCACATCTTCGGCCCCTTGCCGAGAATACGGACATATTGCGCGAAAGGATGGTCTTCGGTCATAGGGCTCCCCGGCTCGTTGAAAGTCCGGCAAAGATCGGGAAGGAATTAGAAAATGTCAATCAGGCGGTTGAGATAATTCCGCTCAAGCGGGCTCCGGCCGGTATCGAACAGCCGCCGTTCGACCTCGCCCCGGATGGCGCGGCTCTTGTTGAAATTCTGCCCGCCCATGCGCATGTCGCCGCCCGCAATGCCGCCGTCGCCGGTTTCCTCTCCGGTCGGGCGGCCAAGCGGATCGCGCCCCTCACCGGGCATACCGGGCCCGGCGGACCGCGCGCCCATGCCGGGGCCCTGACCCCGTGACATCATTTGCTGCGTGAGGCTTTCCGCCCCCTGACGGAGATTTTCAAGCGCCTCCCCTTCCGAGGTCATGGCCGATTGCCCGTCCCCGCCTTCCAGCGCCTTTCGGGCCTCGTTCATCGACCGTTCGGCACGACCCAGCCCTTGCGGTATTTCCCCCTGCATGCCAAGGCGGCCCATCAGATCGCCGAGAAGCTGGCGGATTGCCTCCTGATTTTTGGCAAGGCCGGAATAGCTGCCGCCCTCGCCCGGCTGGCCGCTGCCGGACTGCCTCTGACCCGGCTGACCCTGACCCTGTTGCTGCCCGTTTTCGGATTGCTGATTGCCCTGCTGGCCGTCGCCGTTCTGGCGGTTGTTTTCCTGCAGAGTCTGATCGAGGAGCTTCTGCTGCTGATCCATCAGGCGGCTCAAGTCATTCAGCATCTTCTGCGCCTGCTGCTGCCCCGCCGATTGCGGCTGCCCGTTCATGGCCTTCAAATTTTCCATGATGTCCTGTAACTGGCTCAGGAGCTGGCGCGCGGCATCGCGGGCGCCGTTCCGGGCGAACTGGTCCACCCGGTCGAGCAGCTTCTGCAAATCCTGCTGATTAACGAGCTGGTTGTCGGAATTGGGATTTTCCGCCGCCATTTCGCTGTTCTTGCTTTGCTCGGCAAGGGCCTGCAGGAATTTGTCCATGGCGGCGCGAAGTTCCTCGACCCGTTTCTTGATTTCCGAATCGCTCGCGTTGTTGTTAAGCGCCTCCATCAGCGCCTGCTCCGCCGCGCGCAGCTCCGCCTCAGCCTGCGAGAGATCGCCATTTTCAATGCGAAGCGCCGTATCCCAGAGGATTTTAACGACCTCATCCACCGCCTCTTCACCGCCATCGCCGGTCAGCAGGCTATGCGCGAACGAAAGGGCAAGCATAACCGTATAGTCATTTTTCGCCGCCTCCGGCATCTGGCTAAAGGCATCGAGGGCGAACATCGCTTTTGCCCGGTTCGCCTTCGGGTCCCGCACCAGGTTTTTCCGTTGCTCGATCAGGGCGCGGGCAAGCGGTTCGTTGAAAGTCCGCTCCGGCAGGGTGAAGGAAACGGGCTTCGACTGGCCTTTCTGGCCCGCCTGATCCTCCGCCGTCAGGGTGAGGAGGACGGGAAGCCCGGCCCAGGGATGCGCCGTCAGATCATGGAAGCTTTTGCCCGTGATTTTCTTTCCGCCCCGCCCCGATGCGGGAAGGGAGAGGGTGATTTTTTTATCATCGCCCGCGCGGGTGATCTCGCCTTCTATTTTTTGCACGCCGTAATCGTCGGTCGCCTCATATTGCAGCTTGAAGGCGGCACGCGCCGTCACTTCGGGATCAGCGGTCAGCGTGACAGTGGGGGAAAGATCCGCCACGACCTCCAGCTGCCATTTGCGCAAAAGATCGCCATCCTGCTCAATCCGGACTGGACCGCTTACCGTGAAGTCGGTCTCCACCTCGAAGTTGCGGGGGTTGAGGGCCTTGAAGGGGAGTTCCTCTTTCCCTTTAAACAGAACGGGCAATTCCTTATCGCCACTCATCACATGGGCGATGAACTTGCTGCCGACGGGCACGGAAAGCTTCTCACCCGCCTCCCCGTCCTTGTCCGCACGGAGCAGGATCGGCGGTTTCCGGGTATAGGCGGGCGGGGTGATCCAGGCGGTCACCTCGGTCTTGATGCCGCCTGCGCCGAATTTGGGGGTGAAGGCGTAATCGAGCCGGTTGGCGGCCTTTGGCCCCGCGACAATGATCCCGATCACGAGCGGCAGGATAATGAGCGCCCGAAGCGCAAAGCCGTCATCGATCCCCATATCGAGCCGGGGCAGCCCGATGCGAAGACCCCGCAATTTACCCCTGAGGGAAAGCTGATAGCGGCGCCAGAGAACACTGGAGGTTTCGCTGTCATTGCCAAGCTCGCTTTCCGCCTCCAGCGAGCGGAGCGGGCGATGGGCAAGGCTGTTGCGGGCTTCAAGATAGCGAAGCGCGCGCTGGCGGTTGGGGAAGTGGAAATTTTTGACGAGCCGGTAGAGCCCGTAAAGGCTTGCGCCCGCAAAAAGAAGAAGGCCGATGTTATGAAGAACCGGCCCGACATCGCGCCAGACATCGAGAAGCGACAGGGCGAAGAAAAGGCCGAGGGCGAGGAAGAGGATACGGCCTCGGCGCCAGACATCCTCAATCAGAAGATTGATGCGCGCCGCCACCAGGCGAAGCTCAAAAATCAGTCCGTAACCTGTCTCGCCCGTCTTGATCCTCTGGCGCATGCGCCTCCGATTATCAACTGCCAAGCCAAGGGGGCATTATATCAAGTTTGAGGAGCTCTTCCAAGCTCGGCCGTTCGCGGATCACCGCATATTGATCGCCCTTCACCAGAACTTCAGGCACCAGCGGGCGCGTATTGTAGGTGGAGGCCATGACCGCGCCATAGGCGCCCGCACTTCTGAAGGCAACGAGATCGCCCGCGGCAATTGCCTCCGGCATGTCACGTTCGCGCGCGAAGGTATCGCCCGTCTCGCAGACCGGCCCGACCACATCGGCGGGCCCCTGCGGTCCCGTCTTCTGGTCTTCGCGGATCGGATCGATGGCGTGAAAGCCGTCATACATGGCGGGACGGATGAGGTCATTCATCGCCGCATCGAGGATGATGAACTTCCGCTTTGTCGCCTGCTTCACGAAGAGAACCTCGGACACCAGAACGCCCGCATTGCCGACGATCATGCGGCCCGGTTCGAAAATGAGCTGGACGTCGAGATTGCCCATCGCCTCCAGCGCGACCAGCGAATAGGCGGCCGGGTCCGGCGGCACCGTCCCGTCATAAGGAATGCCGAGCCCGCCGCCAAGATCGACGCGGGTAATGTCATGGCCTTCAGCGCGAAGCTGCAGGACCAGTTCCCGCACCCGGTTGAAGGCGTTCCGATAGGGTTCCAGATCGGTGAGCTGGGAGCCGATATGCACGTCGACGCCGCGAATTTCGATGCCGGGCAGCTTCGCCGCCTCTCCATAGATGCGGGAGACATCCTGCCAGGGCACGCCGAATTTGTTTTCCGCCTTGCCGGTGGAGATTTTCGCATGGGTCTTGGCATCGACATCGGGATTGACGCGGAACGCGATGACAGCGGTCTTGCCCATGGCGCTCGCGACCTCGCTTAGAAGCCGCACTTCGGGTTCCGATTCCACGTTGAACTGATGGATCCCGGCCTCAAGGCCTGCCCGCATTTCATCGGCCGTCTTGCCGACGCCTGAAAAGACAATCTTTTCGGGCGGCACGCCCGCCGCAAGCGCGCGGCGAAGTTCCCCTTTTGAGACCACATCCGCGCCGCAGCCAAGCGCCGCGAGGGTGCGGATGACGGCAAGGTTGGAGTTCGCCTTCAAGGCATAGCAGACCAGCGCCTTCACGCCATCGAACGCGCCTGAAAATACCTTGTAATGGCGTTCCAGCGTCGCGGTGGAATAGCAATAGAAAGGCGTGCCCACCTTCGCGGCAATCTCGCGAAGGGGCAGCTCCTCGGCGTATAGCTCGCCGTTCTTATAGGTAAAATGATCCATCTCAACTTGATCCGTTCAGGAGGCGCTTTTGCTGCTCGTCTGCTTCTGGGTTTCCGGCTTGTATTCCGGCAGGTTCTTGACGCCGCAGGCCGTCAGCAGGCAGCCGAGCGTGAGAAGGAGGACAAGCCCCGTCAGCCGTCGTTTCATGATCCGTCCCCTTCGCTTGCGCGCGCCTTCCGCCATTTCGCGACCTGTTCGCGGACCCGCGCCGGCGCCGTGCCGCCATAGCTCATCCGGCTTGCGACCGAGTTCTGGACGCCGAGCACGTCATAGACACCGTCATTGATCCGCGTCTCAACCGACTGCATCTGATCAAGGGTCAGATCCTCCAGACCGCAATTATTATCTTCGGCGAGTTTTACAAGGGCGCCGGTCACATGATGGGCATCGCGGAACGGCATGTCGAGCTTCTGCACCAGCCAGTCGGCAAGATCCGTCGCCGTGGTGAAGCCCGCGCCCGAGGCCGCCGTCATCACCGCCCCGTTCACCTTGATGTCGCGAATCATCCCGCTCATCGCGGCGAGGCAGAGCTGCAGGTTGTCCGCCGCATCAAAGACCGGCTCCTTGTCCTCCTGCATGTCCTTGCCATAAGTCATGGGCAGGCCCTTCATCATCATCAGAAGGCTGGTGAAGGCGCCCGCGCTCCGGCCCGCCTTGCCGCGGATCAGCTCCGCCGCATCCGGGTTCTTCTTCTGCGGCATGATGGAGGAGCCGGTCGAGAAGCTATCGGAGCATTCGACGAAACGGAATTGCGCGCTCGACCAGATGACGATCTCTTCCGCGAGGCGGGAAAGATGCATCGAACAGATGGAGGCGAAGCTCAAAAATTCCAGTGCGAAATCGCGATCCGACACCCCGTCGAGCGAGTTGGCCGTCGGCCTCTCGAATTTAAGCGCCTTCGCGGTCATTTCCCGGTCGATAGGGAAAGAGGTCCCGGCAAGCGCGGCGGACCCCAGCGGGCTTTCGTTCATGCGCGCGCGGGCATCGCGAAGCCGGCTGCGGTCGCGCGCGAACATCTCGACATAGGCGAGCATGTGATGGCCAAAAGTGACCGGCTGCGCCGCCTGCAGATGGGTAAAGCCCGGCATGACCGTATCGGCCTCGGCCTCGGCCTGATCGATGAGGGCGTCCTGCAGATCGGCAAGCTCGCCATCGAGATGATCCATGGTATCGCGGACCCAGAGGCGGAAATCCGTCGCCACCTGATCGTTCCGCGATCTTGCCGTATGAAGCCGGCCCGCCGCATCGCCGATGATCTCACGAAGCCGCGCCTCGACATGCATATGGATATCTTCAAGCGCGGGATCGGTCCTGAAATTCCCGGCCTCGATCTCTTTCAGGATCTGCCGGAGGCCATCCTGTATTTTCGCGCCGTCGGCCTCGGAAATGATGCCTTGCGCGATTAACATACTGGAATGTGCCATCGAACCCATTATATCCTGAGCATAGAGACGGCGGTCGAAATCAATCGACGCATTGATCCGTTCCATGATTTCTGCGGGGCCTTTGGCAAACCTGCCTCCCCAAAGCTCGTTCTTGCTCATTCCGGGCTCACTTTAGTAACGATTGGACACTTAGTTAAAATGACAGTCAGACGCGCAAAATTTCTCGCCACCCTCATGCTGCTTACATTTACAGGGCTTGGGGCGGCGACATCAACTGCTTTCTCGCAAAATCTGTCGCCATACCTGACCGGTGAAATGGAGAAATTTGCGCCCAATGACAGCCCGAAGGCCTTTCCCGATATCACGTTCGTGGATGCGGACGGAAAGGCGCGCTCTATCTCCGATTTCAAGGGCAAGGTGGTGCTGCTCAACTTCTGGGCCACCTGGTGCGCCCCCTGCCGCAAGGAAATGCCGAGCCTGAACAAGTTGCAAGGCGAGATGGGTAGCGATGATTTCGAAGTGGTTGCTATCAGCCAGGATTTGCAAGGGATGGGCAAGGTTCAGGACTTTTTCAAGAAATACAAACTTGAAAATCTGGCCGCCTATAACGATAAGACGGTCAAATCAGGGCGCACCGCCGGGGTCTTCGGCCTGCCCGCGAGCCTGATCCTGAATGCCGACGGCAAGGAAGTCGGCCGCCTTGTCGGACCCGCCGAATGGGATTCCAAGGAAGCCAGGGCGCTGATCGAAAAGGTTATGTCCGGTTCATGAGGAGGGCGGCGGCATCTTCCGCGCCCGCCGTTTCAGCAAGTAGGCGCGCAAAAGCTTTTCAACAATCCAGCTCACCGCGAAATAGAGCACGATCATCACAAGGGTATGAAGGACAAGCTGCAGCCCGATGGCCGTATCGCCCATCTGCAAGCCGACATTGAACTGGAAGATAAGAATGGTGGCGAGGCCGAGTACCGCGAGAATACTCACGATCAGGCGGACGCGCCCGCCGGTCCAGGGAATAGCCATCAGAAGAAGGAAAGAAGCGGCCTGAAAAACGGCGCCCAGAAGATTAGCGGTATCAAGGCTCATGCAGCGTCCAGAACCGTGAGCGCCACATCCGCCATCGGCCGGAGCACGGCCTCGTTCGGGTTTACCTTGCCGATAACACGCATGCCCTGCATCACGCCGACAAAGAAGGCCGCCAGACTGTCGGCATCGCGCTTCGCGGTAAAAACGCCTTCGCGCTGACCGCGGGCGATGAGGTCCTTCAGGCGCGCCTCCATTTCCTCAAAGAAAACCCGGATACGCTCGGCGCATTCATTATCGCGGGAGGAAAGCTCGACCGCCGCATTGGTCATGAAACAGCCGCGTCGCATCGGATCGGCGACCTGCTTTTGCATGAAAACATACAGGAATTTCGTAAGGATTTCGCGGGGGTCCCCGTCTTGACAGAGCATATCGAGCCGGACCTGCGATCCGGTTCCGTACTGATCGAGGGCCTCAAGGAACAATTTATGCTTGTCACCGAAGGTATCATAAAGGCTGCCGCGATTGATCCCCATGCAATCGACGAGATCCTGAACCGAGGTCGCCTCATATCCCTTGGACCAGAAGGCCTGCATGGCTTTTTTCAGCGCTTCTTCGCGATTAAAGCATTTTGTTCTTGCCATGTACCGATCCGTCCGACGATCAAATGCCGTGTCATATTCCCGTTATATACCGATTTCCGCCGGAAGCAAAGCGGCGAGACCTTCTCTATATGTAGGGAATTTGAGGGAAATCCCAAGTTCTGACTTGATCCGGTCGTTGCGGACCCGCTTGCTGTCATTATAGAAGCTTCGCGCCATGGGGCTTAAATCCGCCGTTTCGAAATCCTGCAAAGGGGGCGGTGGCATGTTCAAAAGCTTCGCAGCAAAAGTAACCACATCCTGCGGCGGCGCGGGCTCATCATCCGCGACGTTGTATATCCGCCCGGGGTTCGGCCGCTCCATCGAGGCTTTGAGGATCGCCGCGAGATCGCTCACATGGATGCGGGAAAAGACCTGTCCCGGCTTCGCGATCCGACGCGCCTTGCCCGACTTCAGGGACACAAGCTGGTTGCGGCCGGGACCATAGATACCGGGCAGGCGGAAGATATGAAGCGGCAGGCCGTGGTTTTCATAAAGCGTCATCCAGGCTTTTTCGGCCTGCATCCGTCGCACGCCCCGCTTACCCGACGGGTTGTAAGGGCTATTCTCATCGACCCAGCCGCCGTCAAGATCACCGTAAACTCCGGTGGTGGAGAGATACCCGGCCCAGCGCAAATTCGGCAGGTTCAGGATTTCCGCCGCCATCTCGTCATGAACGGGATCCCCCGTCTCATCCGGTGGGATGGACAAAAGGATATGCGTGACGTCGCGCGCTAATACCTCAAAATCCTCAACCGGCAGGCCGCGCTGAAAGGGA
>SBHH01000185.1 GCA_006226265.1 Alphaproteobacteria bacterium
ATTCAGCGATGTATGTCGGCGACCGCTTTCATGAACGTTTCCCCCGCGCAGGCAAATCCGCCCTGATCGAGGCTAATCTGGAGCATGGGGTCGAGGTGGTCCCGCTTTCGCGCTATGCGCATTTCAACACCCGCATCTGCCGTCCCCGCAATCTCCGGCCCGAGGATCTGGAAACCATGCTGCAGTTCTTCGGCGCGAGTTTCGAGAAAACCTATGACCTCAAGAATATCATTGATCTCGCGCGCTATCTCCTGCCAACGCCGCCGGTGCCGACGCGTTTGCGGCGCCGGATGCTGGCGCTCGGCAGCGGCGACCCGACGCAGGTGATCTGCTCTTCCCTCCTCGTGCAGGCCTTCCTTGCGGTCGGTTTCCCGATCCTGCCCGATGTTTCGCTGGAAGATGAGGCCGCCGCCCCCTACTCCGCGCGGGAGCTTCGCCATATCCGCGATTACAGCCTCTATACCCCGCGCGATTTCGACCTTTCCCCCTATTTCGAGATTATCAAGCCGACTTTGGAAGAAGGCTTCGATTACAAGGCGATGCAAGCCTCCCTCATCCGCCGGCATGAGGCGTTGGAGGCGGGCGAATAACCAATCCCCGCCGCCCGCTCAATATTTGCCTTGTATTCGGCCGGATTCCTGCCAGAATGGCCGCTCTGGTGCCCGGAATATCGGGAGAATCGGGAATCCGGTGTCATTCCGGAACGTGCCCAACGCTGTGATGGTGATGGCTTTTGCAAATGCCACTGGAGCAATCCGGGAAGGTGCAGGAGCCAGATGATCCTCAGTCAGAAGACCGGCCAGAAACCATAGCCTCACCCGCATGGACGGCGGCGCGGGCGTCTTTTGAGTTGTTGGGGATAGACAATGACGAAGCATGCCGATCTGGCCGCCGCCGGTGCCTTCAGCGCATCGGAAAAGGCGGGCCTTTATAAAGCCATCTACAATCGCCGCGATGTGCGCGACCAGTTCCTCTCCCTTCCCGTTTCCGATGCGATGCTCGTCCGGCTTCTGGATGCCGCGCATCATGCGCCTTCCGTCGGGCTGATGCAGCCCTGGAACTTCATCGTCATCCGGCAGGAGGAAACGAAGGAGAAGGTCTTCCGCGCTTTCAAAAAGGCGAATGACGAGGCGGCGGAGATGTTCGAGGGCGGCCGGAAATCCGATTACCTCCGGCTCAAGCTTGAAGGCATCCGGAAGGCGCCCCTTAATATCTGCGTCACCTGCGACCGCACGCGGGGCGGCAAGGTTGTTTTGGGGCGCACCCATAACATGAATATGGACCTCTACAGCACCGTCTGCGCCATCCAGAACCTCTGGCTCGCCGCCCGGGTCGAGGGCATCGGCTTGGGCTGGGTCAGCATCTATAACGACCCCGACCTCCGCGAAATCCTGTCGATCCCGGACGAGATCGAGATCATCGGCTATCTTTGCCTCGGTTACGTCGAGGAACTCTACACCCGCCCCGAACTGGAGGTGAAAAACTGGTCTAGGCGGTTGCCATTAGAGGAGCTGGTCTTCGAGGAAAAATGGGCGGGGTGAAAAAAACGACCCGCCGGTGACAGCGGGTCGTTTTGTTTTAAGCGACGATCAAGCTACTCAACTTGCCTGTGCGAAGTCCGGAACCTTGATGCCGAGGGCTTTGGCGACACCCTCGGCGTAGGCCGGATCGCATTTATGGAAATGGACCAGCTGGCGCTCGATGATATGCTCCGGCACGCCCTGCATCGCGTCGGCGACGTTGGAGAAGAGCCGCGCCTTCTCCCCCTCATCAAAGAGGTTGAAGAGCGCGCGCGGCTGGGCATAGTCGTCATTGCCCTCCCGATGGTCGTAGTGATCCGCATCGCCAGAGATCTTGAGCGGCGGCTCGCGATAGCTTTCATCCTCCACCGGGCCGTTCATCGAGTTCGGCTCGTAATAGGCGTCGGGATTTTCCGCAAAGTTATCGAAGAAACGCATCTGGCCGTCCTTGTGATAGGTATGCACGGGAACTTTCGGCGCATTGACGGGCAGCGCCTCGTAATGGGTGCCGAGCCGGTGGCGATGCGCATCCGCGTATGAGAAGACACGCGCCTGCAGCATCTTGTCCGGGCTCACGCTGATCCCCGGCACCATGTTGGAGGGGCTGAAGGCCGCCTGCTCGATCTCCGCGAAGTAATTGTCCGCATTGCGGTTGAGTTCCATCTCGCCGACCTCGATCAAAGGATAATCCCCGTGCGGCCAGACCTTGGTAAGGTCGAACGGGTTATAGGGTGTGTTCTCGGCCTCGGCCTCCGGCATGATCTGGACATAAACACCCCATTTCGGGAACTCGCCCCGATCGATGGTGCCGAACAGTTCCTCCTGATAGGTTTCGCGGCTCTCGCCGACGATCTTCTTGGCCTCCTTATTGGTGTAATGCTTGTGGCCCTGCTTCGTCTTGAAATGAAACTTGATCCAGTAGCGCTCCCCGTCCTCGTTCCAGAAACTGTAGGTATGGGAGCTGTAGCCGTTCATATACATCGGCGCGACGGGGAGGCCCCGGTCCGACATCAGAATGGTGACCTGGTGCAGGCTCTCAGGGGATAAGGACCAGAAGTCCCACATCGCGGTGGCGGAGCGCAAATTGGTGCGCGGATGGCGCTTTTGCGTATGGATGAAGTCCGGGAATTTCCGGGGATCGCGGACGAAAAAGACCGGCGTGTTATTGCCGACCATGTCCCAGTTCCCCTCCTCCGTATAGAATTTGAGGGCGAAGCCGCGCACATCGCGCTCGGCATCGGCGGCGCCCTGCTCCCCCGCCACGGTTGAGAAGCGGGCGATCATCGGCGTCTGCTTGCCGACCTCGGAAAAGATCTTCGCGCGGGTATATTGGGAAATGTCGTTGGTCACGGTAAAGGTGCCATGGGCGCCCCAGCCTTTCGCATGCACGACCCGCTCCGGGATCCGTTCGCGGTTCTGGTGCGCGAGCTTTTCAAAGAGCTGGTAATCCTGCATCAGGAGCGGTCCGCGCGGCCCCGCGGAAAGGGAATTCTGATTGTCACTGACCGGCGCCCCGGCCGTTGTCGTCATTGTCTTTCGCTTTGACATTTTTCCTTATCCTCCAAACCGTGATTTGCGACGGACCTCTCCGCCGCCATAATCAAGATTTAGAACTATTATAATTTTTATCAAGGGAAAATG
>SBHH01000118.1 GCA_006226265.1 Alphaproteobacteria bacterium
AAATCGCATGGGCGGCAACCGCGTCAATCAGGCGATCCGCGCCTGCCTCTGCCGGATTGTCAATCATGGGCTCCATCCCGAGGTCGACGCCGGCTTCACCCACAATCATCGGCTCGACCGAGAAATAGCGGCGGCAAAAGCCCTTGATGTTAAAAAGAGTCTCCGGCACCACGGTCGCAACGATGACATTCCGGATATCGGCGAGCTTCAATCCGTCGAGCGCCATGGCCTGGCTCAACCAGACGCCATATTCCTCCGCCGTGCGGGAGGCAGAGGTTGCGATCCGCCATTCGTTCACAAGCTCCCGTCCACGATAGGCTGCACAGGTAATATTGGTATTGCCGACGTCGACTGCCAGTAACATTCGTCCCTCCTACGGGTTTGTCGCCCTTGTATTTATAAAGACTTCTCCGGCCGTAATCATCTTTTGCTCGCCGTTGTCCAGCGTCAGGATCAGCGCGCCCCTCTCATCGAGGCCGGTAAATATCCCTTCCAGCGTCGCATTGGAAAGCCGGACCGTTATCCGCCCGCCAAGGCCCGTCGCGCGGGACAGCCAGTCGGCCCGGATGCCGGCAAAGCCCTGTTCTTTCCATGTCATATAGCTTTCCAGAAAACTATAGCCATAGGCGGAAAGAAGTTGTTCGACTTTTACGGCTGCGCCGACGGATTTAAGGGAAATGGCGGGCAAGCCGTCCGTCACTTCCGGGTAAGTCGCGATATTGATGCCGGTGCCGACGATGACATAATCGAGGCGGCCGGTCGGTCCCGTCTTGCTTTCAAGCAGAATGCCCGCCGTTTTGCGCCCGTTGATCAGGATATCATTCGGCCATTTGAGATGGATATCGGTGCCAAGCTTCAGAAAGGGCTCGATGGCCTTGTGAAGTGCAACGGCGATGAGGAAAGAAAGCGTAGCCCCTTCCGCCGGGCTGCAATCAGGGCGCAGCAGGAGGGAACAATAAAGATTGCCTTCGGGACTGGCCCAGTCGCGCCCCCGCCGTCCGACCCCCTGCTCCTGCCGTTTCGACCAGACGATGACACCTTCCGGCGCACCCGCTTCAGCCATTTCACGGGCCTTCACATTGGTGCTGCCGATGGTCTCGAAAGCGCAAAGGTCATAAAAGGGCGGGAGATCGACCCCGCCCCTGCCCGCCGGGCTCACGAGAAGAGAACGGCGGCTGCTGCCTTAGCGCTCTCCAGCAGGGGCGCCGGGAAAAGCACGAACAGGCCGACAAAGAGGCCTGCAACCGTCATGATGACGGACTGAGTGCGGCTCAAGGGCACGAAGCCCTCCGCCGGATCGTCGAAATACATGATCTTGACGATGCGGATATAATAGAAAGCGCCGACAACCGAGGTGACGAGGCCAACCACGGCGAGCGGAACAAGGCCCGCATTAACGGCGGCGATGAAGATGTAGAACTTCCCGAAGAAACCTGCGAGTGGCGGAATACCGGCAAGGCTGAACATAAACACCAGCAGGAAGAAGGCCATCCAGGGCCGCGTCTTGGAAAGACCGGCAAGCTTCGAGATATCCTCGACCATGCCGTCGCGCTGACGCATCGAGAGGATGCAGGCGAAGGTGCCGATATTCATGATCACATAGATCGTCATGTAGATAAGCACGCCGCGCACGCCCTCTTCCGTTCCGGCGGCAAGGCCGACAAGGGCATAGCCGATATGACCGATGGAGGAATAGGCCATCAGGCGCTTGATATTCTTCTGGTTGATTGCGGCGAAGGCCCCCAAAATCATTGAGGCGATGGAGACGAAGACGATAATCTGCTGCCACTGGGAGACCAAATCGCCGAAGGGAGAAATGAAAACCCGGAGGAAAAGCGCAATCGCCGCCACTTTCGGCGCGGCCGCGAAGAAGGCGGTGACCGGCGTCGGTACGCCTTCATAAACATCCGGCGCCCACATATGGAACGGCACGGCAGAGACCTTGAAGGCAAGACCCGCGATCAGGAAGACGAGACCGATCAGAAGGCCGATATCGGTCGCCTTGTCGGTATGGGAAAGCGCCGCGGCAAGCGCGTCGAAATTGGTCGTCCCCGTAAAGCCATAGATGAGCGACGCGCCATAAAGCAGCATTCCCGATGAGAGCGCACCCAGCACAAAATACTTAAGCCCTGCCTCCGTCGAGCGGACGCTGTCCCGTCGGAA
Source organism: Alphaproteobacteria bacterium (assembly GCA_006226265.1). Taxonomy (GTDB): domain Bacteria; phylum Pseudomonadota; class Alphaproteobacteria; order Sneathiellales; family Sneathiellaceae; genus Sneathiella. Next base: position 2,164 of record SBHH01000118.1, read on the forward strand.
AGCCGCCGTCACATAAAGCGACAGGCTCATCAATTCGATCCCCATATACATCGTGATGAGGTCGTTCGCGGAAATCATGACCATCATGCCAAGGGTGGCAATGACGATCAGCACCGGAAACTCAAACCGGGCGAGCTTTTCCCGCCGGTTAAAGTCGATCGACATGATAATGGCAAGCGCGGAAGCACCAAGGCACAGCACCTTAACGAAACGACCAAAATCATCAACGCGGAACAGCCCTTCGAAACTGACGACGCTGCCACGGGATCCCGTCTCCACCAGAATGGCGACAAGGACCATAATCACAACCGCGAGCCAGGAGACCGGATTGGTTGCGCCATTGCCCCGGAAGGCCCCCAGCATCAACAGCAGCATTGCAGCGATGGCCAGAATGATTTCCGGAAGTGCGATTGAAAAATCAGGCAAACCCATAACTGAACCTATCTCTAGTTAGCCGCGTTGAGAATTGTTTGAATGGCCTGCATCGCCGTCTGGTGATGATCGAGCAGATTATCGACCGAGGCATGCATAACATTGAGGAACGGCGTCGGATAGATACCCATCCAGAGCGCGATAACGATCAGCGGTGCGAAAATGATGATCTCCCGCTTGTTAACGTCCATGATGTCTTTGAGGTCTTCCTTCACCAGCTCGCCGAAGACAACCCGGCGATAGAGCCAGAGGCTATAGGCCGCACCGAGGATCACGCCGGTCGTCGCGAGGAAGGCGACAAGGCTGCTGACCTGGTACGTTCCGATCAGGATCAGGAACTCGCCAACAAAACCGCTGGTGCCCGGAAGGCCGATCGTCGCCATCGTGAAGACCATGAAGATCACGGCATAGCGAGGCATCCGGTGAACCAGACCGCCGTAACGGGCAATCTCGCGCGTATGCATACGGTCATAAACGACACCGACACAAAGAAAGAGCGCGCCGGAAACAATCCCGTGGCTCAGCATCTGCAGGATGCCGCCCTCAAGCCCTTGCGTCGTGAAGGTGAAGATACCGATGGTGATGAAGCCCATATGCGCGACGGAGGAATAGGCGATCAGCTTTTTCATGTCCTTCTGCACAAGCGCGACAAGCGAGGTATAGATAATCGCAACCACGCTCAAAGCAAAAACGAGCGGCGCGAAATAGTCGGATCCATGCGGAAACATCGGGATCGAGAAACGGAGGAAGCCGTATCCGCCCATCTTCAGGAGCACACCCGCCAGAATGACGGAGCCCGCCGTCGGCGCCTGCACATGAGCATCGGGAAGCCAGGTATGGACCGGCCACATTGGCACCTTCACCGCGAAGGAGGCGAAAAAGGCCAGCCAGAGCCAGAGCTGCAGGTCGGGATCAAAATGGAATGCCATGAGGGTCGGAATATCCGTGGTCCCTGCGACATAATACATCGTGATCATCGCAACCAGCATCAGGACCGAGCCAATCAGAGTATAGAGGAAGAACTTGAAACTCGCATAGACGCGCTGCGCCCCGCCCCAGATCCCGATGATCAGGAACATCGGGATGAGCCCCGCTTCAAAGAAGAGGTAAAAGAGGATCATGTCGAGCGCACAGAAAACACCGATCATCAGCGTTTCCATGATCAGGAAGGCGATCATATATTCGCGCACCCGGACCGTGATCGCATTCCAGCTTGCAAGGATACAGAGCGGCATCAGAAGCGTCGTCAGGATGATGAACAGCATCGAGATGCCGTCCACGCCCATATGGTAGTTCACCCCGCCGCCGAGCCAGCTCGTCTTCTCGACGAACTGAAAGTCCGCCGTGCCATTATCGAAATTGAGCCAGATGAAGAGTGAGACGAAGAAGGTGAACAGGGTCGTCCAGAGCGCCACCCAGCGGGCATTCCTTGCCGCAGACTGTTCGTTTCCGCTGGTCAGCAGGATCAGCAGAACCCCCACGAGGGGCAAGAATGTCACCGTTGATAAGATTGGCCAATCAAGCATGACTTAGTGCCCACCCGCGAAGAAGAAATAAGAAACAAAGGCTGCGACGCCGATCAGCATGGCGAAGGCATAGTGATATACGTAACCGCTCTGAAGCTGCGATGCGCGCCGCGCGAGCACCAGGACCCGCCCGGAAATCCCGTTCGGCCCCAGTCCATCGATGACCTTGCCGTCGCCGAATGTCCATAGGAAGCGGCCAATGGCCTTCGCGGGCTGCACAAAGATAAAGTCATACAGCTCGTCGAAATACCATTTGTTGAGCAGGAACTGGTAGAGCGCCGAATGGGTCTTCGCGAGCTGCACCGGAATATCGGTGCGGCGGATATACATATTGAAGGCCACCAGAATGCCCAGGGCCGTCGCGATGAGCGGTGTCACAATCACCCAGAGCGGCACATCGTGCATTTCATGCATGATATGATTTTCCGGCTTGAAGAAGAGCGCCTCGCCCCAGAATTCCTCATACCCATGACCGATCATATATTTCGCAAAAACCATCCCTGCGAAAACCGCGCCGGCCGCCAGAATATAAAGCGGGATCAGCATGACATTCGGGCTTTCATGGATATGCGACATGACCTCCTTGCTTGCGCGCGGCTTGCCATGGAAGGTCATGAAGATAAGGCGCCAGGAGTAGAAGGCCGTCAGCACCGCGGCTGCAACGCCCATCCAGAAGGCATATTCGCCGACTTGCGATCCCGCGGAGAAGGCCGCCTCAATAATCGCATCTTTCGAGTAGTAACCGGCGAACAAAGGCACGCCCGCAAGCGCGAGGGAGCCGATCCACATCATCACATAGGTGATTTTGATATGCCGCCAGAGGCCGCCCATTTTCCGCATGTCCTGCTCATCCGACACGGCATGGATGACCGAACCGGAACCCAGGAACAGCAGCGCCTTGAAGAAGGCATGGGTGAAGAGATGGAAGATGGCGACCGGATAGGCGCCAACGCCGATGGCGAAGAACATGTAACCGAGCTGCGAACAGGTGGAATAGGCGATCACCCGCTTGATGTCATTCTGCACGAGGCCGACGGTCGCCGCGAAAAACGCGGTCGAGGCGCCGATCACGGTCACGAAGGCGAGCGCATCCGGTGCATATTCGAAAATCGGCGAGCAGCGCGCAACCATGAAGACGCCGGCCGTTACCATCGTCGCCGCATGGATGAGGGCGGAAACGGGCGTCGGGCCTTCCATGGCGTCCGGCAGCCAGGTATGCAGGCCGATCTGTGCCGACTTACCCATCGCGCCCACAAAAAGCAGCAGACAGATCGTCGTCAGGATATCGACATGGTAGCCGAGGAATTCGAAGGTCTTGCCCGCCTGATCCGGCGCAGCGGCGAAAACATCGGTGAAGCTGACGGAATCAAAGACAAGGAAGATCGCCATGATGCCAAGCGCAAAGCCGAAGTCGCCGACCCGGTTAACGACAAAGGCCTTGATCGCCGCCGCGTTGGCGGAGGGCTTCTTGAACCAGAAACCGATCAGGAGGTAACTCGCAAGACCCACGCCTTCCCAGCCGAAGTAAAGCTGCACGAAGTTGTTGGACGTGATCAGCATCAGCATCGCGAAAGTGAAGAGCGACAGATAGGACATGAAGCGCGACTTGTGCGGATCATGCGACATATAGCCGATGGAATAGACATGCACGACAGCGGAAACCGTATTAACCACCACCAGCATGACCGCCGTCAGGCTGTCGATACGGAGCGACCAGGACACATCGAAATCGCCTGAATTGATCCAGGTGAAGATATCGACCATGGCCGGGTGATGCTGGAAACAGACTTCGTAGAGCGCGACCCAGGACAGGATCGCGCCGATACCGACCGCGCCCGAGGTCACGAGCTGGCTGCCCCGGTCGCCAATGGCGCGCCCGAACAGTCCCGCGATCAGCGCGGCCAGCAATGGCAGGAAAACAATGAGGACGTACATCATGATATTGCCTTAACCCTTCATGTGATGAATGTCCTCAACCGCAATCGTGCCACGGTTTCGGAAATAAACAACGAGAATGGCGAGACCGATGGCCGCCTCCCCGGCGGCGACAGTCAGCACAAAGAGCGCGAATACCTGCCCGACCAGATTGCCGAGAAAGGCGGAGAAGGCGACAAGATTGATATTCACGGCGAGCAGCATCAGTTCCACCGACATCAGAATGACGATCACATTCTTCCGGTTGAGGAAAATGCCGAAGATACCGAGCGTCAGCAGAATGGCCGACACCGTCAGGTAATGAGCGAGACCGATTTCCATAGCTTTCCCCCTATACTCCCTGACCCGGTTCGACTTTGCGCACGGCCATGGAGTCTTCCGGCCGGCGGCCGACCTGTTTCGCGATAATCTGCTTGCGAACGCCCGGGCGCTGACGATGCGTGAGCACGATGGCGCCGATCATAGCGACCAGCAGGATCATGCCCGCCGTCTGGAACAGGAAGGCATAATTCGTATAGATGATATGGCCGAGCTGTTCGGTATTGGTAAGATCAGACGAAGCAGAGGCCGTGGAAGCGCCAATGCTCATGGCATCGGGCGACAGGGCCCAGCCGCTCACCACAAAGATAAGCTCCAGCATCAGAATGATTCCGATCAGGCCGCCGATCGGCAGATATTGCAAAAAGCCCTGCCGGAGCTGAGTGAAGTTGATGTCCAGCATCATGACGACGAACATGAACAGCACCGCAACCGCGCCGACATAGACCACCACAAGGATCATCGCCAGGAATTCCGCCCCCAGCAGCACGAACAGCGCCGCCGAGTTGAAGAAGGCGAGAATGAGGTAGAGAACCGCATGCACCGGGTTCTTTGCGGAGATCACCATAAAGGCCGAGGCAATGGTCATTGCCGCAAAGAGATAGAAGGCAATCGTCGAGATAATCATCACTCCGCCCTTCCTGCTGTCATAACATCCGTCTTTCTCATGGGTTTCACACTCATACTTCCCGATTATCTATAAGGCGCGTCGGCGATCAGGTTCTGCGCGATTTCCTGTTCCCACCGGTCCCCGTTGTCGAGGAGCTTCTTCTTTTCATAGAAAAGCTCTTCGCGGGTTTCCGTCGCAAACTCGAAATTCGGGCCCTGAACGATCGCATCCACCGGGCAGGCTTCCTGACAGAAGCCGCAATAGATGCATTTGGTCATGTCGATGTCGTAACGCGTCGTGCGGCGGCTGCCGTCTTCACGGGGTTCCGCCTCGATCGTGATGGCGAGCGCCGGACATGCCGCCTCGCACAGCTTGCAGGCGATGCAGCGCTCTTCCCCGTTTGCATAGCGGCGAAGCGCGTGTTCACCGCGGAAGCGCGGGCTGAGCGGCCCCTTTTCATAAGGGTAATTGATCGTCGCCTTGGTCTTGAACATATAGCGGAAGGTCGTCGCCAGTCCGGTGACAATTTCCGCCAGCAGCAGACTGCGCGCCTGTCTATCAATAAAGCCCATATCGAAACAGCCTTTTACTTAACCTTGTTTTCCACCGTTTCCGCTCATCCGGAAGCGGCGTTTCATTTCATTCCCGTTATGCCGGAATCTTGTCGAAATAGACAAGGAAGCCGGCCGTTGCCACAACCCACAAAAGCGAGAAGGGTAAAAATACTTTCCATCCGAGCCGCATCAACTGATCATAGCGGTAACGCGGCAAGGTCGCGCGAACCCAGATGAAAACGAACAGCAGCACCGCAATTTTGATACCAAACCAGATCACGCCCGGGATCCAGGTAAAGATGGCAATATCGGCAGGCGGCAGCCAGCCGCCCAGAAACAGGATCGTGCAAATCCCGCTCATCAGGATCATGTTGGCATATTCCCCGAGGAAGAAGAGCGCGAAGGCCATCGAGGAATATTCCGTCTGATAACCGGCGACCAGTTCCGCTTCCGCTTCCGGAAGGTCGAAGGGATGCCGGTTCGTTTCAGCGAGAATCGAGACGAAGAAAATGATGAACATCGGGAAAAGCGGAATGAACCACCAGTTCAGAAGCCCGAGGCTGCCCTTCTGCGATTCCACGATGCCGGAGAGATTGAGCGTGCCCGAGCAAAGCAGTACCGTCACCAGCACGAATCCAATGGAAACCTCATAGGATACCATCTGTGCCGCCGAGCGAAGGGCGCCAAGGAAAGGATAGCGCGAGTTGGAGGCCCAGCCCGCAACAATGATCCCATAAACACCAAGCGAGGAAATCGCGAACAGATAAAGCACCCCGACATTGATATTGGCGAGCACCATATTCTCGCCGAACGGAATAACCGCCCAAGCGATCAGGCTCAGAATGAAGGTCACCATCGGCGCGAGCAGAAACAGGACCTTGTTGGCACCATAAGGCACGACCGTTTCCTTGAAGAAAAGCTTCGCGCCATCGGCAAGCGGCTGCAAAAGACCGAAGGGGCCGACCACGTTGGGGCCCTTCCGAAGCTGCATGACCGCCATGACTTTCCGTTCATAAAGAGTCAGATAGGCAACCGCAACCAGTAGAGGCACCACGATCAGCAGAATCTCACCAATAATGATCAGAGCCGGCAGAAGATAAATATCCCAAAACTCAACCATTTGTGCCGGTTCCCTCAGTCTTTGTCTTAGAGTAGGTCGCGCTGCATTCCGCCATGATCCGGCTCGCCCGTGAAATCGGGTTGGTCAGATAATAGTCTGAAATCGGGTTCGCGAAGGCCGCGTCATCCAGCTTGCCCGCCGCGCCGAAATCACCCCATGGAGCCGGCATTACGACGTCGATTTCGGCAAAATGCGGCACCGCCTCGATCATCTTCTCACGAAGTTCCGCGAGCGTGTTATAGGGCAGCGTCTTGCCAAGCCGCTCGGACAGCGCCCGGAGGATTGTCCAGTCCTCCCGTGCTTCACCCGGCGGGAAAATCGCCCGGCGGCCTAGCTGCGCCCGGCCTTCCATATTGACCCAGATCGCATCTTTTTCCGTATAGGCCGCGCCCGGCAGGATCACATCCGCCGCGCTTGCCCCGGCATCGCCGTGGCTACCCTGATAGACCACAAAGCTGTTGCCAAGCCTGGAGGTATCAATCTCGTCTGCGCCGAGAAGAAAGAGAACATCGAGGCTACCGTCCAGCATCCCGGTAACCGACTTGCCCCCTTCACCCGGCACAAGACCGAGATCGAGACCCGCAACGCGCGCCGCCGCCGTGTGAAGAACATTGAAACCGTTCCAGTCGTCGCTGACCAGCCCGAAAGCATCGGCAAGTTTCTTCGCTGCGGCGAGAACCGCCGCGCCGTCATTCCGGGCAAGCGCGCCCTGACCGATGATGATCATCGGCCGTTCCGCCTTTTTCAACGTTTCGGCAAAGGAATGCTTGCCGTCCGCGACCTCGGCAAGGGTTGCGGGACCGGCACCGAGATATTCATACGGATAGGTCAGGTCCGCCTGCTCCCCGATCAGGGCGATGGGGAAGTTCCCCATTTTCCAGCGTTTGCGGATCCGCGCATTGATGAGGCTGGCCTCATGGCGCAGATTGCTGCCGATGATGAGCAGGGCATCCGCCTCCTCAATCCCGGCGATGGTTGTATTGAACAGATAGCTTGCGCGGATCGCCGTATCGAGTGCAGCGCCATCCTGGCGGCAATCGATATTGGGGGAGCCCAGCAAGTCCATCAGGTCTTTCAGCGCCTTCTGGCTTTCAGAACAGGCAAGATCACCGGCAATCGCACCGATCTTCGCGCCGTCGAGACCATTGAGCTTCGCGGTAATGGCATCGAACGCCTCTGCCCAGCCGACCGGCTGCAGCTTGCCGTCTTTTCTGACGTACGGCGTATCGAGACGCTGCGCCTTCAATCCGTCATAGGAGAAGCGCGAGCGATCAGAGAGCCATTCCTCGTTCACATCCTCATTAAGGCGCGGCATGATGCGCATCACTTCCTGACCCCGGCTGTCGATCCGGACGTTCGCCCCAACCGCGTCAAGCGCGTCAATGCTTTCTGTCTTCGAAAGTTCCCACGGGCGGGCGGTGAAGGCGTAAGGCTTGGACGTCAGCGCACCAACCGGGCAAAGATCGATAATATTGCCGGACAGCTCACTGTCGAGCGCCTGCTCAAGATACGTAGTGATTTCCATGTTCTCACCGCGATTAATCGCGCCAAGATCGTCAACCCCGGCCACCTCGGTCGCGAAGCGGACACAGCGTGTGCAGTGAATGCAGCGGGTCATGGTCGTCTTGATCAACGGGCCCATGTTCTTTTCAGCGACCGCGCGCTTCAGTTCCTGATAGCGGCTGGTGCCGGAACCGTAATAAAGCGACTGGTCCTGCAAATCGCATTCGCCGCCCTGATCGCAGATCGGGCAGTCGAGCGGATGGTTGATGAGAAGGAACTCCATCGCCCCTTCGCGGCCTTCCTTGACCTTCTGCGAATTGGTATGGATGACCATGCCATCGCCCGCCGGCATGGCGCAGGAGGCAATCAGCTTCGGCGCCTTCTCCATCTCGACAAGGCACATGCGGCAGTTACCGGCAATCGACAGCCGTTCGTGGTAGCAAAAGCGCGGAATTTCCGCGCCCGCTTCTTCACAGGCCTGAAGAACCGTTGTTCCCGGATCGACTGTAACTTCTACACCATCTACTGTAAGTGTCGGCATTCTTCGTTCCCCGCAACAGGCCGCCGTCAGGCCGCCTTATTGGCCTTCCGTGATTTGATTCGTTCCTCGATAACCGGGCGGAAGTGCCGCACCAGCCCCTGGATTGGCCAGGCCGCCGCATCGCCGAGGGCGCAGATCGTATGGCCTTCAATCCGTTTCGATACATTGATCAGCATGTCGATTTCCTCAACTTCCGCCTCGCCGGAGACGAGCCGTTGCATCACCCGCCACATCCATCCGGTGCCTTCACGGCACGGCGTGCACTGGCCGCAACTTTCATGCTTGTAGAAATGGGAGAGCCGCTCGATCGCGCGGATCACGTCGGTCGACTTGTCCATGACAATGACAGCCGCGGTACCAAGTCCGCTCTGTACTTCGCGGAGGCTGTCGAAATCCATCAGCACGTCGTCGCAAATGCTTTTCGGCAGAAGCGGAACCGAGGAGCCGCCCGGAATGATGGCAAGGAGATTGTCCCAACCGCCCCGGACGCCGCCCGCATGCTTCTCGATCAGCTCTTTCAGCGGGATACCCATTTCCTCTTCGACATTGCAGGGCTTGTTCACATGGCCCGAAATGCAGAAAAGCTTGGTGCCCGTGTTGTTCGGACGGCCAAGGCCAGAGAACCAGCCTTCCCCGCGACGCAATATTTCCGGCGCGACCGCGATGCTTTCGACGTTATTGACGGTGGAGGGGCAGCCCCAGACACCGACGTTTGCCGGGAACGGCGGCTTCAAGCGCGGCTGGCCCTTGTTACCTTCCAGGCTTTCGATAAGGGCGGTTTCCTCGCCGCAGATATAGGCCCCTGCTCCGCGATGCAGATAGATATCGAAATCATAACCGGAACCCGACGCGTTCTTGCCGATCATACCGGCGTCATAGGCTTCCTTGATGGCGATTTCCAGGTTGATCGCTTCCTGCACGAACTCACCGCGAATATAGATATAGGCGGCAATGGCACGCATCGCGAAACCCGCAACGAGGCAGCCTTCCAGAAGCCGGTGCGGATCGAAGCGCATGATTTCCCGATCCTTGCAGGTGCCAGGCTCGGATTCGTCGGCATTGACGACCAGATAGCTCGGACGACCATCGGATTCCTTCGGCATGAAGGACCATTTAAGGCCCGTCGGGAAGCCCGCACCGCCACGTCCGCGAAGGCCGCTTTCCTTCATCCGGTCGATGATCGCATCCTGGCCAAGGGCAATGAGATCCTTGGTATTGTCCCAGACGCCGCGCGCTTGCGCACCTTTCAACTTCCAATCCTGCTGGCCATAGAGGTTGGTGAAAATCCTGTCCTGATCTTTCAGCATCACGCGCCTCCCGTCTTTTCGAGAAGCGTCTTCGGTCCGCCTTCCGGCGCGGAATTGATCCGGTCGATCTGCGGCCCCTTGGGCGGCACCTCGCCTTTCGCCAGCTTGTCGAGAACCGCTTCGAAATTCTCTGCGTTCAGGTCTTCGTAGAAATCATCGTTGATCTGCACGACCGGTGCATTGACACAGGCGCCAAGGCATTCCACTTCCAGCAGGCTGAACAGGCCGTCCTCGGTCGTCTCGCCACTTGCAATGCCAAGCTTGTTCTTGCAGACGGCCTCAAGGTCGTCACTGCCGCGCAGCCAGCAGGGCGTCGTCCGGCAAAGCTGCAGGAAATATTTCCCGACCGGTTTCAGATTGTACATCGTATAGAAGGTTGCCACTTCCAGAACCCGCATATAGGGGACATCCAGAAACTTGCCGACGTATTCGATCGCTTCCTTGGGCAGCCAGTTGTCGTTCTGGCGCTGCGCAAGATCGAGCAGCGGCATGACCGCACTCTGCTGGCGGCCCTCGGGATATCTGGCGATGAAGGCCTTCGCCTTTTTGACATTCTCGGGCGTAAACTCAAAAGCCACTCCCGTTTCAATAACCTGACTCACCGGTCCACCTCACCAAATACGATATCCAGACTGCCAAGGATCGCCGATGCGTCGGCCAGCATATGCCCCTTGGTCAGAAAATCCATGCCCTGCAGATGGGCAAATCCCGGCGCCCGGATCTTGCAACGGTACGGCTTGCTCGATCCGTCCGACACCAGATAGACGCCGAACTCGCCTTTCGGGGCCTCGACCGCCGTATAGGTCTCGCCCGCCGGCACTTTCACGCCTTCGGTATAATGTTTGAAATGATTGATCAGCGCTTCCATGGAAGTCTTCATGTTGCTCCGCCGGGGCGGCGCCACCTTCGGATCAGTCGAGAGGACCGGGCCCGGCTTCATCTCATCAAGGCATTGCGTCATGATCTTGAGTGACTGGCGCATTTCCTCCATGCGCATCAGGTAACGGTCGAAGCAGTCGCCATTAAGGCCGACCGGAATATCGAAATCCATTCGGTCATAGACGTCATAAGGCTGGCTTTTCCGCAAATCCCAAGCCAGTCCGGTGGAGCGGATCATAACGCCCGAGAAGCCCCAGGCCATCGCCTCTTCCTGACTGACCACGCCGATATCGACGTTACGCTGCTTGAAAATCCGGTTTTCGGTGAGCAGGGCCTCGATATCATCCAGAACCGACGGGAAATGTTTGATAAAGGCGCGGATATCCTTTTCCATCGTTTCCGGCATGTCCTGATGAACACCGCCAACGCGGAAATAGGCCGCATGCATGCGCGCGCCGCTGACCCGCTCATAGAACTCCATGAGGGTCTCGCGCTCGACAAACCCCCAGAGCATCGGCGTCGTTGCGCCGACATCCATAGCCTGTGCGCAGACATTCATGAGATGGTTGAGAATACGGGAAATTTCGGAGAAAAGAACGCGGATATATTGCGCCCGTTCCGGCACCGCGCAGTCCAACAGCTTTTCCGCCGCCAGCACAAAGGCATGCTCCTGACTCATCGCCGCCACATAATCGAGACGATCGAAATAGGGCATCGCCTGCATATAGGTCTTATGCTCGATCAGCTTTTCGGTACCCCGATGCAGAAGACCGATATGCGGATCGATCCGCTCGACAATCTCGCCGTCCAGTTCCATAACCATGCGAAGAACGCCATGGGCGGCCGGATGCTGCGGGCCGAAGTTGAGCGTGTAATTCTTGATCTGGACTTCAGCCATCAGCCTTGCCCCTCTGCTTTCTCATCGCCCGGAAGGACGTAATGCGCACCTTCCCACGGGCTCTCAAATTCGAACTTGCGGAATTCCTGAGTGAGATTAACCGGCTCGTACACAACCCGCTTCTCATCCTCGCTGTAACGAAGCTCTACATAGCCGGTCAGCGGGAAGTCTTTTCGCAAGGGATGCCCCTCGAACCCATAGTCGGTCAGCATGCGGCGAAGGTCCGGATGGCCGGAGAACATAATGCCATACATATCCCAGGCTTCCCGCTCGAACCAGTTGGCAGCAGGAAAGAGCGGTACGACGGAGGGAACCGGGGTCCGCGCATCCGTCTCGACCTTCACGATAATCCGCTGATTATGCTTCAGGCTCAAGAGGTTATAGACCACATCGAACCGTTTCAGGCGGGTCGGATAATCCACACCGCAGACATCGCAGAGAACCTCGAATTTGCAATTGGTGTCATTGCGCAGGAATTCGAGCAGCTTGTCCACCAGTTCCGCCCGCGCAGTCACGATCAGCTCGCCATGCATGACGGTGGCCGTCAGCACTGCAGAAGACTGCTCGGCCGCAATAAGATCGCCCAGCTCTTTAAGCGCTTCATCCATTTTACTGACAATCCTCTCCGTTAGCGCAGGAAGGTACCGGTACGGCGAATCTTCTTCTGTAGCTGAAACACGCCATAAACGAGAGCTTCGGCCGTCGGCGGACAGCCGGGAACATAGATATCGACAGGAACGATCCGGTCACAGCCGCGCACAACCGAATAGGAGTAATGATAATATCCGCCACCGTTGGCGCAGGAGCCCATGGAGATCACGTAACGCGGTTCCGCCATCTGGTCATAGACCTTGCGCAGAGCGGGCGCCATCTTGTTGGTCAGGGTGCCGGCAACGATCATCACGTCGGACTGGCGGGGGGAACCACGCGGTACGATGCCGAGGCGCTCCATATCGTAGCGGGGCTGCCAGGCATGCATCATCTCGACTGCGCAGCAGGCAAGACCGAATGTCATCGGCCAGAGAGAGCCCGTACGCGCCCAGTTGACGAGCTTATCGACCTGGGTCACAACGAACCCCTTGTCGTCAAGCTCCTCCCCTATCTGGCGAAAGAAATCGTCCTGGCCCTGCTCTTCCGGCAGTGCCGTTGCGGTTGCTGGTTCAGGATTTACTCCCATTCCAGAGCCCCTTTCTTCCATTCATATATAAATCCGATTGTCAGGATGCCGAGGAAGACCATCATCGACCAGAAACCGAACAGCCCGACCCCGCCCAGAGAAATGGACCAGGGGAACAGGAAGGCGACTTCCAGATCGAAGATGATGAACAGGATGGCCACCAGGTAAAAGCGGACATCGAACTGGTTGCGGGCATCATCAAACGGCTCGAACCCACATTCATACGGCGACAGCTTTTCACTATCCGGATGCTGGGCTGCGATGATGATGGAGGCAATCACGATAACTGCCGACAGACCGACGGCCAATCCGAGAAAGATCAGGATCGGCAAATATTCTACAAGCAAGGCTTCCATGTTACCATTATTTGTCGCAGTCGGCCCGCCTCGTCAAGCATTGGCCTGCGGCACTCCCTCCTACAAAAAGTATGGTCGCATTATACTGAGGGGTTATGAAGGAAGAAAACCGAATTATCAACAAAATTCCACCTTAATTCCGAATGAGGCGGATCAGATACCGGCATGCGGCGCGGCGCGCAAGCACATTCGGGGACAGGCTGATTTTTCGGGGAAAATGGCGGGAGTGACGGGACTCGAACCCGCGGCCTCCGGCGTGACAGGCCGGCGCTCTAACCAACTGAGCTACACCCCCGCTGTGAGGCCGTTTTCTATTGAACCTCACTGCCCCTGTCAAGCAACATAAATGCATTTGTGAAAGAAATTTTACTTCCCGATGGATTGGTCCTGGCAAAAGCTCCAAAAGCCGCCGGTTATGGGCCGGAACAGCCTTACCCCCTCACCCCTGCCATTCGCTCCATTCCAGCCGCCAAAGGCCGTAAAACGAGCAAATGAACGACGCAGGTTGCCCATGGTAAACTGGAGAATCATTTCATTTTTATTTTTAACAGAATCAACTGGATATAAGATTTTATTCATGCATGAGCTGCAGAATCAAAAAGGCCCGTACGGGCC
>SBHH01000254.1 GCA_006226265.1 Alphaproteobacteria bacterium
CCTGAGCCAGGACACCTTCCTCGCCGAATCCTTTGCCTACGCGCGGACCGTCCGGCTTGCCGACGGGCCGGACCAGGTGCATATGGCCTCCCTCGGCAAGCAGATGGTCCGGCGCTACGCGGACTGACTTAAGCGGTCGGCCGGCGGCGGACGAGATAGCGCTGCTCTCCTTCCAGAACCAGTTCCTTCCGCTGGTTATGGACGGTGGAGCGGACCGTCACGACGCCGGTCGAGCGTTGCTCCTTCAAATCGGTGATGACAAGCTCCGGATAGACCGTGTCGCCGCAATAGACCGGCCCGAGAAACTTCGACGACTGGTCGATGAAGGCGATCAGCGATTCTCCGACCACATGCGGGAAAATCCCCGCCCCCGCCGCCGTCTGGATCAGGACCTGAAAGCCGTGGGCGAGCAACTCCGGATGGCCCTGCGACTTGCAATATTCCGCATCATAGTGAATAGGGTGATTATCGCCCGACGCGGCCTGAAAAGCTGAGAAATTGGCATCCCGGAGCGTGCGCGAGGGGATATAGAAGCGCTGCCCGATGGACAGGTCCTCAAAATAGCTCGGCTCGGCAAATTTGTGATTTTCCGGGTTAAAATCGATATCGCTCATTTTCATCTCGCTTGCTAACAAGTCTTGCTGCTGTTCCGCGCGAGTATAAAGGAATGCGCCCCTGCGGCAATACGGGCCTCGCGTTTTTTCCCTGCCCTAAAAGTTAGCCCTTTTTTTAATGTCTGGAATGACTACAATCTGGATGCGGACCAATCAAACGAGGAGTCCCGATATGAAGGGTAACAGCGCAATCATCAAACATCTCAACGTCGTTCTGAAAAACGAACTGACGGCCATCAATCAGTATTTCCTGCATGCGCGCATGCTGGACGACTGGGGGCTCAAGGAACTCGGCGAGAAGGTGTATCACGAATCAATCGATGAGATGAAACATGCCGACGAGCTTGTGAAGCGCATTCTGTTTCTTGAAGGCCTACCGAACCTTCAGGACCTTGGCAAGCTGATGATCGGCGAGGATACGAAAGAGATTCTCGAATGCGATCTCAAAGCCGAGCAGCATGCCCATGGCGACCTCAAATCCGCGATCAAGGACTGCGAAAGAGATCAGGACTATGTCTCGCGCGACCTGTTCAAGGGCATTATGGAAGATGAAGAAGAGCATATCGACTGGCTGGAAACGCAACTTGGCCTGATTGAGAAGATGGGCATCCAGAACTATATCCAGTCCCAGACCTCCTGATCATTGGCGGCGGGTGCGACAAAAGCACCCGCCTCCTGTAAAATCGGTCACTTCGGCATCGAATAACATTGACAATCATTCGCATATTTCCTATCTGTTAGGAATGATTTGCAATGTTATCTGGATAATGCCGAATGTATATCTGCCTTTGTAACGGATTGACGGACCGCGATGTAAAATCGGCTGTGGCATCTGGCGCCAACCGCTGCGCCAACGTCTATGAGCTTTTGGGCGCCGCGCCGCAATGCGCGAAATGCACTGTCCATATCCGGGACATCATTCGCGAAAGTGCAGACCTGCCCGCAACGCAAATCATCCGGAAGTAAATTCCGGCATCCAGGAGTGCTCCTCGCCGCATTATCAGAATTTTCTGGAAAGAAATAACCCCCACCCGCAAGGGTGAGGGATTATCAGTTTATAAGGCCTTATTATTCATTTCTGCCTTGGCCTCGGCATATTGTTCTTTCAGACGGTCTACATAGACCTTGACACTCGGCACGTCCTTGACGCTGCCTATTCCCTGCCCCGACCCCCAGATATCCTTCCAGGCTTTCGACTTTCCGGTTCCGCCGCTTCCAAAATTCATGCGGCTTTTATCGGCACCAGGAAGATTTTCCGGATCAAGCCCGGCGCGCATCACGCTCGGGCGCAGATAATTTCCATGTACGCCGGTGAAGGTATTGGTATAGATGATATCCTCACCCGCGCTTTCGACGATCATATTCTTGTATTCCTCGACAGCGTTGGCCTCTTTGGTTGCGATGAAGGCACTGCCCATATAGGCGAGGTCGGCGCCAATCGCCTGCGCCGCAAGGATCGAACGGCCATTGGCAATCGCCCCGGAGAGGGCAATCGGGCCATCGAAGAACTGCCGCACTTCCGAAACCAGCGCGAAGGGGCTCAGCCGGCCCGCATGGCCACCCGCGCCCGCGCAGACGAGGATCAATCCGTCAACCCCGGCTTCCAGCGCCTTCTCCGCATGCCGGATCGTCGTCACATCATGCAGGATAATTCCGCCATAGGAGTGTATTTCCTCGATCACCTCATTAGGCGCGCGCAGGCTGGTAATGATCACCGGCACCTTATGCTTCACGCAGAGCGCCACATCCTCATCAAGACGGGAATTCGACGCATGAACAATCTGGTTGACGGCAAAGGGCGCGATCTTCTTGCCCGGGTTCGCGGCGGCCTCGTCGGCCAGCTCTTCACGGATCTGATGCAGCCATTCATCGAGTTGTGCGGCAGGGCGGGCATTGAGCGCCGGAAACGATCCGACGATCCCTTCCTTGCATTGTGCGATAACGAGATCCGGTCCCGAAACGATAAACATCGGCGAGGCAATCACAGGAAGAGACAGTTTCCCTTCCAGAACAGACGGCATCGTCATTCGCAGAACACTCCAAGGGATTTTTTGAGGATTTAGCCAGGCCCGGATCTTGCGCCCAGTTACCCGGCTTGAGCAGATTATTAGCAGGCTTTTTTAAAGATGACAATTTGTCATTTTTGACAAAATTTCATTTTTTTACTTCGCACCTGCAGCATTATTGCGAAAAATCATTAAATTTCAAAATATTATTGCGTTTGATCGATTTGAAAAAAAATTTCGCCGGAAGAAGAAAAATATGGACTCTGGCCATAAATGCACTTTTTGAGCCCAATTTCGACCATCAGATGATTCATTTTCAGTGAATCAGGCCCGTCCATTTTCCATAAGTCTATCCGCCCCCCGTCAGCGGGTCAAATTTTCCCGCTGACGGCGCAATTTTGCCGGGGCGGCAAATTCTGTCCTTTTCCTAGCGACGCCGGGATCGGAAATGCCCTTATTTTCTTGGCCTTTTTTCATTCGGCATATTTTGGCACGAAGACTGCATACAGGGGGAGAAATGAATTTTTAG
>SBHH01000157.1 GCA_006226265.1 Alphaproteobacteria bacterium
AGCTGTCTTGCTGGGCGCGGTTGAAGCGATGGATCTCATCGACGAACAGGAGGGTCTTCCGGCCGTTCTGCCGCCTGATCTTGGCGGCATCGAACGCCTTTCGAAGATCGGCGACGCCTGAGAAGACGGCGGAGATCTGCTCGAAATGCAAATCCACTTCTTCGGCGAGCAGGCGGGCAATGGTTGTCTTGCCCGATCCCGGCGGTCCCCAGAAAATGAGGGACGCAAGCCAGCCTGCCTCCAGCATGCGGCGAAGCGGCGCGCCTTCCGCCAGCAGGTGATCCTGTCCGACCACATCGTCAAGGCGTCGGGGGCGGAGCCGGTCCGCAAGCGGACGGTCGGCGCGTTCCTCCGGCAGGCCTTCCGGCGTCTGGTCGAACAGATTGCTCACAGCGTAACCTTGAAGGAAAGCGTCCGGCCGTTCCGGCGGATGGCGATTTCCCAACTGCCGTTGGCATCGGCAAGGGCCTTCACGGCCTCCTTCACATTAGTAATTTTTTCGCCATTGATCATATAAAGGATATCGCGCGGGCGGATGCCATAACGCTCGGCCACGCTGCCCTTCACCGTATCGGTGACGACCACGCCGGTCGCGAATGCGGACATGCCAAGATCAAGCGCATGGGCAGGTGACAGATTACCGATCACAGCGCCCGAGAGCGGCTCCCGCCCCTTCAGGGTGGTGATATTGCGGGCCGGAGTTTCCGGCGCGGCCTGCAATTTCACGGTGAGGGTCAGCGGCTTGCCGTTCCGGACGACCCCAAGATGCACGGACTTTCCAAGACTACCCGACGAAATACGGAAAAGAAGGGCTTCCGGATCGTAAACGTCCTTTTTCTCAACAGAGATCACGACATCGCCGACGCGAAGGCCGGCCTCGGCCGCAGCACTTCCCGGATAAATCTTGTTGACCAGAATGCCGCCCGGCTTTTCAAGCCCGAGCCCTTCGGCTACGTCGCTTGTAACCGCCTGCCCCGCCGCACCGAGCCAGGGACGGATCACCTTGCCCGTCGCGAGACCGTTGGTGAGGACCGCCTTCACCATATTGGCGGGGATCGCAAAGCCGATGCCGAGGGAGCCGCCGCTTTTACTGAAAATCGCCGAGTTGATCCCGGCGAGCTTGCCATCCATTGTAAGAAGCGCGCCGCCGGAATTGCCGGGATTGATCGCCGCGTCGGTCTGGATGAAGGACTGGATGTCGTTGCTGACGCCTGCACTCCGATCAAGGGCGGAGATAATTCCGCTCGTCACCGTCTGACCGACACCGAACGGGTTACCGATGGCGATGACAAGATCGCCGATTTCAAGGCGGTCCGAATCGGCAAACTGCAAATGCGGCAGGTCTTCCCCGTCCACATCGATTTTAAGGACGGCAAGGTCGGTCCGTTCATCCTCCACCATCACGCGGGCGTCAAACTCCCGCCGGTCATGAAGCGCGACAGTGATCTCGTCCGCGCCGTTTACCACATGAAAATTGGTGACGATAATGCCCTTTGGATCGACGATGACGCCGGAGCCGAGCGCATTCTGGATGCGCTGGCGCTGATGCTGCGGGCCGAAATTGCCGCCGAAAAAGCGCTTGAAGAAGGGATCGTCGAAAATGGTCCGGCTATTCTCGGTCACCGTCTTCTTGGTGTAGATATTGACGACGGCGGGCGCGGCCTTTTTCACAAGCGGCGCAAAAGAAAGCATGATCTGGGCCTGGCTTTTCGGAACCATATCTTCGGCCGCTGCCGGACTGCCGCTTATCCCCAAAAGGACAAGCGCCAAAAGGAACCCCGAAAAACCCAGATACTGCCGTTTCATTCTACTCTCGCCACCTTGCTGACTGTTTTTGTTCACTCATTCTAAAATGCGCCCTGAAAGAGCCGATTTCAAGTTTCCTGACTGATTCGTATAGTGCGAAAAAAAAGGCAGCCTCAAGGACTGCCTTTTTTCTAATTCATCACAAAGCCCTGATTACGCAACGGCCTCTGCCTCCAGCATATCCTCATCGGCATTCTGATCCGGACCGCTGTCCTGGCCCTTGGCCTCGACATCGCGATCAACCAGTTCGATAACGCCCATTGCGGCCGCATCGCCCGTGCGGAAACCAGCCTTCAGGACGCGGGTATAGCCGCCCTGACGGTCTGCATACCGCTCGCTCAAAGTCGAGAAAAGCTTGTCGACCGCGGACTTCTCGGAAAGCTCGGCCAGAGCCTGACGCCGTGCATGCAGATCGCCGCGCTTGCCAAGGGTGATCAGCTTCTCGACTATGGGCCGCAGGTCTTTCGCCTTCGGAAGGGTGGTCGTGATCTGCTCATGCTTAATGAGGGATGCCGCCATGTTGGCGAACATCGCCTTGCGATGAGAAGAGGTTCGGTTGAGCTTACGCCCGGATTTACGATGCCGCATGTTTCCTACTCCACAGCAAATTGGTGCTGTTGTCTAAAAAGGTTCTTCGAGCCGTTTGGCCATATCTTCAATATTTTCCGGCGGCCAGTTCGGCACTTCCATGCCAAGATGCAGGCCCATCTGCGCCAGGACTTCCTTGATCTCGTTCAGGCTCTTGCGCCCGAAGTTCGGTGTGCGGAGCATTTCCGCTTCCGTCTTCTGGATAAGATCGCCGATATAGACGATGTTATCGTTCTTCAGGCAGTTGGCGGAACGGACAGAAAGCTCCAGTTCATCCACTTTACGGAGCAGGTTGCGATTGAACTCGGGCTCCTGACTCTCTTCCTTGACGACCACTTCTTCAGGCTCGTCAAAATTCACGAAGAGCTGGAACTGTTCCTGCAGAATGCGGGCGGCAAAGGCCACAGCATCTTCCGGGGTAACGGTCCCGTTCGTCTCAACCTTCAGGGTCAGCTTGTCGTAGTCCAGAACCTGACCTTCACGGGCAGCATCCACTTTATAGGACACTTTTCGAACCGGGCTGTAGAGGCTGTCGATCGGAATGAGGCCGATCGGCGCATCCTCCGGATGGTTGCCCGCTCCCGGAACGTAGCCCTTGCCGGTGTTGACATTCATTTCCATGGAGATCGTCGCGCCATCGTCGAGGGTCATGAGAACCTGATCGGGATCCATGATCTCAAGGTCGGAGCCGGTCTCGATCATGCTTGCTGTCACTTCACAAGGGCCGGACGCCTTAAGGACCATCCGCTTCGGACCTTCCGAATGCGCCTTGATCGCTAGGGTCTTCAGATTGAGAACGATATCGGTCACATCCTCGCGCACACCTGCGATCGAGGAGAACTCATGCAAAACATTGTCGATTTGAATGGATGTGATCGCGGCGCCCTGCAGGCTGGACAAAAGAACACGGCGCAGCGCGTTCCCCAGCGTCAGACCGAACCCTCGTTCCAAAGGTTCCGCAATAATCGTCGCTTCCCGATCGTTCTGATCCCCCTGCTCGACAGAGAGATTAGCCTGGATCAGATCTTTCCAGTTTTGCTGAATCACGGCGTTGACCTCATAGCTTTGCAGGCCCACCTTGGACCTGCGAATATCCAGATAACTTGTAATGCGGACCCATATGGGGCCCGCATCCGCACAGACTTGCCGTTAAACGCGACGGCGTTTCGGCGGGCGGCAGCCGTTATGCGGGATCGGCGATACATCGCGAATGGATGTAATATTGAAGCCGACAGCCTGCAGGGCCCGCAGCGCTGATTCGCGCCCCGAACCCGGGCCCTTTACTTCGACTTCCAGCGTCTTCATGCCATGGTCCATGGCTTTCTTGCCGGCATCTTCGGCTGCGATCTGCGCGGCAAACGGCGTCGATTTACGCGAGCCCTTGAACCCCTGCGATCCTGCGGACGACCAAGCGATGGCATTGCCCTGCGCGTCCGTGATCATGATCTTGGTGTTGTTAAAGGAAGCGCTTACATGCGCGACGCCGGAAATAATGTTCTTGCGTTCGCGGCGCCGAACGCGTGCTTTTTCACGTGCCATGGTTACTTCTTCTTCCCAGCGATAGCTTTGGCCGGACCTTTACGGGTGCGGGCATTGGTATGTGTGCGTTGTCCATGAACCGGCAGGCCACGGCGGTGGCGCAGGCCGCGATAGCAGCCAAGGTCCATCAGACGCTTGATGTTCATCGAGGTCTGGCGGCGAAGATCACCCTCGACAATATGGTCGGTGTCGATAGTTTCGCGGATTTTCACCACTTCGGCATCGCTAAGGGCGTTCACGCGCACTTCCGGGGCCAGCCCGACAGAATCGCAGATTTCCTTGGCCTTTGCCGGGCCAATGCCATGAATATAGGTCAGTGCAATTACCACCCGCTTGTTCGTCGGGATATTTACACCAGCAATACGAGCCACGCTAGTTTCTCCTCATCACCAAAATCGGGCCGTCCTGACCCGTTTATCTCAAGCGCCTTCGAGAAGCGCGCGATTATATAATTTTGTTTTACCTAGTCAACACTTTAGATCGCCTGCAAGGCGTCTTCCATCTGCCGTGTGACTTCATCAATTCCGGCCATTCCGTCCACCTGCTTCAGGATGCCCTTCTGCCGGTAGTAAGGCAAAAGCGGCGCCGTCTGGTCATGGTAGGCTTTCAGCCTGGAAATAACCGTTTCCGCTACATCGTCGCTGCGCCGGGTAAATTCGGTCCCGCCGCATTTGTCGCAGACGCCCTCGACTTTCGGTTTCAGAAAGCTGTCGTGATACCCGGCGCCGCAGTTGGCACAGGTATAACGCCCTGTGATCCGTTCGACAAGTATGTCGTCGTCGGTTTTCATCTCGATCACGGCATCGAGCTTCAATCCCTTGGCCAGAAGCATCTTGTCGAGTGCCTCGGCCTGGGCTTCCGTCCGCGGGAAGCCATCGAGGATAACCCCGTTTTTCGTATCCGGCTCGCCAAGACGGTCGGAGATAATTCCGGTCATGATCTCATCGGAGACCAACTCCCCGCGCTCCATGACCGCTTTCGCCTTGAGACCGACTTCGGTTCCCGCCGCAACAGCGGCGCGCAACATATCACCAGTGGACAGCTGGATCAAACCATGTTTGTCCTGCAGCCGTTGCGCCTGTGTCCCCTTTCCGGCGCCCGGCGGTCCCAAAAGTATCAGTATCATTTACGCCGTCCCCCCAGCTTCGACTTCTTGATCAGCCCCTCATACTGGTGAGCAACCAGATGGCTTTGAATCTGCGCAACCGTATCCATGGTCACTGAAACGACAATCAGCAAGGAGGTGCCGCCAAAATAGAACGGCACGGCCCATTGCGAAATCAGAATCTCCGGCAGGATACAGACAACCGAGAGATAAGCGGCACCGATCACGGTCAGGCGGGTCAGAACAAAATCCAGATATTCCGCCGTCCGCTTGCCGGGTCGAATGCCCGGAACAAAGCCGCCGTGCTTCTTCAGGTTATCCGCAGTCTCGTCCGGATTGAAGACGACCGCCGTATAGAAGAAGCAGAAAAAGACAATACCCGTAACATAAAGCAACAGGTAAAGCGGCTTGCCATGCCCCAGCATTGCCGTGATGGTACCCAGCCATTCGGGACCTGCGCCCGCGCTGAAACTTGCGACCGTCGTCGGCATCAGCAGAAGCGAAGAGGCAAAAATCGGCGGAATAACACCCGACGTATTCAGTTTCAGCGGCAGATGCGAATTCTGCCCGCCATAAGTCTTGTTACCGCGCTGTCGCTTTGGATACTGGATCAGCACGCGTCGCTGCGCCCGCTCCATAAAGACGATAAAGGCAATCACGCCAACCGCCATCACGATAAGCGCGAGGATGACGATAGTTGAAAGCGCGCCCGTCCGGCCAAGTTCCAGCGTTCCGACCAGCGCGCCCGGCAGGGCGGCGACAATGCCGGAGAAGATGATCAGCGAAATACCGTTTCCAACGCCGCGCGCAGTGATCTGCTCACCCAGCCACATCAGGAAAACGGTTCCCGCAACCAGCGTTGCCATGGTGATCAGCCGGAATTCCATGCCCGGAGCGATAACCGCGGCCTGGCCATTGGAGAGCGACATACCCTCAAGGCCGGCCGCAATGCCGTAGCCTTGCAGCGCTGCCAGTATAACCGTTCCATAACGGGTGTACTGGTTGATCTTCTTGCGCCCGGCCTCTCCTTCCTTCTTCAACTGCGCCATCTGCGGCGAGATGGATGTCATCAGCTGCATGATGATGGAAGCCGAGATATAAGGCATGATATTCAGGGCGAAAATAGTCATTCGCCGAAGGGCACCTCCGGCGAAGACATCGAACATTCCCAAAATACCGCCAGAGTTTCGTGAAAAGACGTCTGCCAGAACCGTCGGGTCAACCCCGGGAATCGGGATATAGGTACCGATACGGTAAACGATCAAAGCAAAAAGCGTAAACCATAACCGCTTCTTGAGTTCCGTCGCCTTCGAAAAGGCACCAAAACTCATACTGGAAGCCATTTGCTCTGCTGCAGACGCCATTAATGTTACTCCAGAATGAGCGGCATTTTCATGCCGCCCTCGTCATTTTCGTTATTCGCTCGCTGCCGGGGCGGCTGCAGACAACGTAACCTTTCCGCCCGCCTTTTCAACCGCTTCAACAGCAGATTTGGATGCACCGGCGACTTCAATCGTCAACTTCGCCTTCAGCTCACCCTTGGCCAGCAGCCGGACACCGGCCCCAACCTTGCCGACGACACCCGCGGCCTTCAGCGCCTCTTCCGTGACCGTAGCCTTCGCATCGAGCTTGCCCGCGTCAATTGCAGCCTGGATCCGGCCGAGATTCGCAACCGCATAGTTCTTGCGGAAGATATTCTTGAAGCCGCGCTTCGGAAGACGCCGGTGGATCGGCATCTGGCCGCCTTCAAATCCCTTGATGGCAACGCCGGAGCGTGCCTTCTGGCCCTTTTGACCGGAACCGGAGGTCTTGCCCTTGCCGGAGCCGATGCCCCGGCCGACGCGCATCCGGTTTTTGGTTGCGCCCTGGTTATCGGCGATTTGATTTAAACGCATTTTGATATTCCTTAAATCAGTCCGGCTGAGGCCTATTTGGCGTCTTCAACCTGTACCAGATGATTGACCTTGCGGATCATACCTCGAATGGAGGGCGTGTCCTCAAGCTCGACCGTGCGATGCATCTTGTTCAGCCCGAGGCCGACCAGGGTTGCACGCTGGGATTTATGACGCCCGATCGGGCTTCCCGTCTGAGTAACCTTGAGTGTCGCTTTAGCCATCGACCTTTTCCTTTGCTGCTTCGGCGCCACGGCGACCGATGATGTCGGAAACCTTCTTGCCGCGCTTCGCCGCAACCATACGCGGGGAATTCATGGCTTTAAGGGCTTCAAATGTGGCCTTCACCATGTTGTAGGGGTTCGAGGTGCCGACCGACTTGGTCACGACGTCCTGAACGCCCAGGGTTTCGAAGACAGCGCGCATCGGACCACCGGCGATGATACCGGTACCGGCCGGTGCCGCGCGGAGGATAACCCGTCCGGCGCCGAAACGGCCCTGCACGTCATGATGCAGGGTACGGCCTTCACGAAGCGGCACGCGGATCATGTTGCGTTTTGCGGCTTCCGTTGCTTTACGGATGGCTTCCGGAACCTCGCGCGCCTTGCCATGGCCGTAACCGACGCGACCCTTCTGGTCACCGGCGACGACAAGAGCGGCAAAACCGAAACGGCGACCACCCTTCACAACCTTGGCGACACGATTGATGTAAACCAGCTTGTCGACGAATTCCGAATCGCCTTTTTCGTTTTGATCAGGTCTCAACATAGTCAATTCCCCTAGAAGGACAGACCGCCCTCACGAGCGGCATCGGCAAGGGCTTTGACCCGGCCATGAAATTTATACCCGCCGCGGTCAAATGCGACTTCCGTGACGCCGGCCTTCAGGGCCCGCTCAGCGATCAGCTTGCCGATCTCTGCTGCGGCGTCCTTGTTGCCACCGCTTTTCAGCTTGCTGCGGACATCCTTCTCCAGACTGGAGGCAGATGCCAAGGTCCGGCCAGCGACATCGTCAATGACCTGAACATAGATCTGAGCCAGCGTGCGATGGACGGAAAGCCGCGGGCGTCCAGAAGACACCTTGCGCAGCTGCGTCCGGTTTCTCCGCCGACGGCGTTCGAACAATTCTTTTGCGTTTGCCATGGTCGGTTCCTATTTCTTCTTGCCTTCTTTGCGGAAGATAAACTCGCCCGCATATTTGACACCCTTGCCCTTGTACGGTTCCGGCTTCCGGTAGGAGCGGATCACCGCTGCAACCTGACCAACCCGCTGCTTGTCAGCACCGGAGATTTCGATCGAGGTCTGCGTCGGGCACTTGATTTCAATCCCTTCCGGGATCGGAAAGTCGATGTCATGGCTGAAACCGAGGTTGAGCTTCAGGATATTTCCCTGAACCGCCGCACGGTAACCAACGCCAACAACATCAAGCTTCTTCGTGAAGCCTTCGGAGACGCCCTCGACAAGGTTGCTCAGCAGCGTGCGCTGCATACCCCACATCTGACGCGACCGCGTCGCCTTGGTGCGCGGCTTGACCCAGAGTTTGTCCTCCTCGCGGGTGACGACGACATCGTCAACGAAGGTCATGCTGAGCACGCCCTTGCTTCCCTTGACGGTGATATCCTTTTCAGCAATTTGGACATCAACTCCAGAAGGGATTGTGACCGGATGCTTTCCAATTCGGGACATAATTCCTCCTAGTACAGTTTGCAGAGCACTTCGCCGCCAACGTTGGCGTCGCGTGCTTCGCTGTCAGACAGAACACCGTTCGGGGTCGACAGGATGGCCACGCCGAGACCGTTGCGGACGGTCGGCAGGTCCTTCACGCCGGAATAAACCCGGCGGCCCGGCTTGGAAACGCGGCTGACATGTTCAATCACACCCCGGCCCTGATAGTATTTCAGCTCAATCGAGACTTCCGGCTTACCCTTCTGGGGTTCGGAAACTTCATAACCGCGGATGAAGCCTTCACGCTTCAGAGCTTCCAGAACGCTGACGCGCAGCTTGGAAGACGGGCTGACAACGGAGCTTTTCATCGCCCGCTGGCCATTGCGGATACGGGTCAGCATATCGCCGATAGGATCACTCAGTGACATCTTTCAATCTCCTACCAGCTAGACTTGACCATGCCCGGAATCTGTCCGTTCGACGCCATGTCGCGCAGACCGATGCGGGAAAGTTTCAACTTGCGATACACTGCGCGCGGGCGACCGGTCAGTTCGCAGCGATTGCGAACGCGGGTCTTGGAGGAATTGCGCGGCAAGGCCGCCAGCTTCAGGCGAGCGGCAAAGCGATCTTCCTGCGGCAGTTCCTCATTCTTGCTGATGGCCTTCAGCTCGGCACGCTTGGCGGCAAATTTGTCAACCATGCGGCGGCGCTTCAGGTCCCGTTCAACAGCACTTTTCTTAGCCATATTTATAAACTCCTAGGATCAATTGATCTTGAACGGCATGCTGAAACCGGCAAGAAGCTCGCGCGCCTCTTCGTCGGTCTTGGCAGTCGTGCAGATCACGATATCCATTCCCCGGACATCCGTGACATCGTCATAATGGATTTCCGGAAAGACGATTTGCTCTTTCAGGCCCATGGCATAATTGCCCCGGCCGTCGAAGCTTTTGGGGGAAACTCCCCGGAAGTCACGCACGCGCGGCAGCGCGATATTGATCAGCCGGTCAAGAAACTCATACATCTGAGTCTTGCGCAGCGTGACCTTCGCACCAATCGGCATGCCTTCGCGAAGCTTGAAGGTTGCGATGGACTTCTTGGCGACCGTAACGACGGGTTTCTGGCCGGAAATTTTGGCCAGTTCGTCCTCGACGGATTTGATCTTCTTTGAATCAGCTACAGCCTCGCCGCAACCGATGTTGATGACGATCTTTTCAAGCTTCGGAATTTCCATCACGTTCTTGTAGGAGAATTTCTCCTGCATGTGATTGCGAAGCTTTTCGCTGTATAGGGTTTTAAGTCTGGGCGTTGTCATCGAAATATCCTCTAAACGTCAATAACTTCGCCGGAACGCTTTGCAAAGCGGACTTTCCGACCGTCATCGAGGGTTTTGTAGCCGACCCGCGTCGCCTTGCCGTCCTTCGGATCCTGCAGGGCAATGTTGGACAGATCGATCGGCGCCTCGCGCTCGATGATGCCACCCTGCTCCGTCTGGCTCTGCTTGGTGTGACGCTTAATCATATTGATGCCGGAGACAACGGCGCGGCGGTCCTTGCGGATAACGCGTACAACCTCGCCAGAGCGGCCCTTGTCCTTGCCGGTCAGAACGACAACCTTGTCGCCCTTTTTCACTGCGAACTTTTCAGCCATTAGAGGACCTCCGGCGCCAGGGAAATAATCTTCATGTAGTTCTTGCCCCGAAGCTCACGTGTGACCGGGCCAAAAATACGGGTTCCAACCGGCTCGCCCTGCTTGTTGATCAGCACGGCGGCGTTGGAATCGAAGCGGATGGCCGATCCGTCAGGACGGCGAATTTCTTTCTTCGTGCGCACGATGACAGCCCGCTGGACATCACCCTTTTTGACACGGCCGCGCGGAATGGCTTCCTTCACGGAGACAACAATCACGTCCCCGACAGAAGCGGTTTTCCGTTTGGAGCCGCCCAAAACCTTAATGCACTGCACCCGTCTCGCGCCGGAGTTGTCGGCGACATCCAGGTTGGTTTGCATTTGAATCATAGTCGTTTACCTTCGGTTTGGTATAAACTCGCTAACACTTACGCCACGTCGTAGATGACTTCCCAACGTTTCAGCTTGGAGAAAGGCTTGCATTCCTGGATGCGGACAACATCGCCTTCCTTGAACTGATTTTTCTCGTCGTGGGCATGGTACTTCTTCGACTGGCCGATATATTTTTTGTACAGTTGGTGCATCACCTGACGCTCGACCTTCACAACCACCGTCTGGTTGTTCTTGTCGCTGACAACTGTTCCTTGCAGGACACGCTTTGGCATCGATCTCTCTCCTAAGACGCAGCGTTGGCCGACATCACCGTTTTGATGCGGGCGATGTCACGGCGAACCTGGCGCTGACGCGCCGTGTTTTCCAACTGGCCACTGGCCTTCTGGAAGCGCAGATTGAACTGCTCTTTTTTGAGCTTGAGCAACTCGGTCTTCAATTCGTCCGGAGTTTTGCCCAGCAATTCCTGTGCTTTCATGGCTAGTTTCCTTCACCAAGACGGGTGACGAACCGGGTTTTGATCGGCAGCTTGGCGGCCCCGCGTTCAAAGGCCTCCTTCGCCAACTCGACCGGCACACCGTCAAGTTCAAACATAATTTTTCCGGGCTGGACACGGACCATCCAGTATTCCGGAGAGCCCTTACCCTTACCCATACGGACTTCGGTCGGCTTTTTCGACACGGGAACGTCCGGGAAAATACGGATCCAGACCCGTCCCGCACGCTTGATATGACGTGTGACCGCGCGCCGCGTCGCCTCGATCTGCCGCGCCGTGATACGTCCAGGCTCGACAGCTTTCAGGCCATAGGCACCGAAGTTCAGCGTTGTACCCGAAGTTGCGACGCCCTTCAAGCGCCCTTTATGGGCTTTGCGAAATTTTGTGCGCTTCGGTTGAAGCATGAGATCACCCCTTTACCTTAGTTACGACGGCCACCGGGACGGCCCGCGGGACGGCCACCGGCCTGTTGTTTTTCCTGAAGCTTGTCCTGGGCCATGGGATCATGTTCCAGAATTTCGCCCTTATAGATCCATACCTTGATCCCGATGATCCCGTAGGTGGTCAGGGCCGACGCCGTTCCGTAATCGATATTGGCGCGCAACGTGTGCAGTGGCACACGGCCTTCGCGGTACCATTCGGTCCGGGCAATTTCCGCACCGCCAAGACGACCGGCGCAGTTAATCCGGATGCCTTCCGCGCCGAGACGCAGCGCCGACTGAACGGCCCGCTTCATTGCGCGGCGATAGGAAACACGGCGAGCCAACTGCTGACCGATGTTTTCGGCGACCAGCTTGGCATCGATTTCCGGCTTGCGGATTTCAACGATATTGAGATGAACCTCGGAAGCGGTCATCTTGGAAATCGCGAGACGCAGCTTTTCGATATCGGCGCCCTTACGGCCAATAATCACACCTGGACGAGCGGAATAGATCGTGACGCGGGCCTTCTTGGCCGGACGTTCGATAACGATCTTGCTGATGCCGGCCTGCTCCAGCTGCTTTTCCAGATATTCGCGAATGCGAACGTCTTCATGCAACAGCTTGGCGTAGTCGTCCTTGGCGTACCAGCGGGAATCCCAAGTCCGGTTGATGCCAACCCGAAGGCCAATTGGATTTACTTTTTGACCCATTACTCTTGCTCCTCGCGCTCACGAACAACGATCGTGATGTTGCTGAAAGGTTTCAGAATGGGGCTTGCGCGCCCCCGGCCCCGTGGCCGCATCCGCTTCATGACGAGCGACTTGCCAACATGCGCCTCGGCAACATACAGCTGGTCAACGTCCAGCTGATGATTGTTTTCCGCATTTGCGATCGCCGACTGCAGGATCTTCTTCACGTCACGGGCGATCGCCCGCTTCGAGAAGGTAAGTTCCGACAGCGCCGCTTCTGCAGACTTGCCGCGAATAAGCCCGGCCACGAGATTCAGCTTCTGGGGACTGACGCGCAGGCGGTTACCGATGGCCTGCGCTTCCGTGTCCTTCAACTGGCGTTCAAGAGACTGCTTACCCATGATTAGTTTCTCCGAGCCTTTTTATCGGCCGCATGGCCGTAATATGTCCGAGTGGGAGAAAATTCCCCAAACTTGTGGCCCACCATGTCCTCGTCCACGAGCACCGGAACAAACTTCTGGCCGTTGTAAACGCCAAAGGTAAGCCCGACAAACTGCGGGAGGATCGTCGACCGGCGGGACCAGGTCTTGATTACTTGTTTTCTGCCACTTTCGCGGGCGGTCTCTGCCTTTTTCAGCAGATATCCGTCGACAAAGGGACCTTTCCAAACAGAACGTGCCATTTAAGCGCTCCTATTTCTTCCGCTTGAGCGGACGGCGCCGCATGATCATTTTATCCGTGGACTTGTTGTTACGAGTCCGTTTTCCTTTAGTCGGAACACCCCAGGGCGTTACCGGATGACGACCACCGGACGTCCGGCCTTCACCACCCCCATGCGGATGATCGACAGGGTTCATGGCAACACCACGAACCGAAGGGCGACGGCCGAGCCAGCGGGACCGGCCTGCCTTGGCCAGCTTGATGTTCTTCTGGTCCGGGTTGGAAACGGCGCCAACCGTAGCCATGCAGTCACCCGGAACGATGCGCTGCTCACCGGACGCCAGACGAAGCTGGGCATAGCCGCTGTCCTTGCCGATCAGCTGAACATAGGTACCGGCAGCGCGGGCCATCTGGCCGCCCTTGCCCGGCTTCATCTCCACGTTATGGATGATGGTGCCGACCGGCATGTTCTTCATCGGCATCGCGTTGCCTGGCTTGATGTCGACGTTCGTGCCGGAAATCACCTTGTCGCCTTCCGCAATACGCTGCGGGGCGAGGATGTATGCCTGCTCGCCGTCTTCATAGCGGATCAGCGCGATGAAAGCCGAACGGTTCGGGTCATATTCAAGACGCTCCACCGTCGCAGAGACGTCAAACTTGTTCCGCTTGAAGTCAATGATGCGGTAGGTTCGCTTGTGCCCGCCACCCCGGCGACGTGCAGTAACACGGCCGTAGTTGTTACGGCCGCCATTGCCGGACAGGCCTTCGGTCAGAGCCTTGACCGGCTTTCCTTTATGCAGATCGGAGCGATCAACAAGGATCAGACCGCGCTGCGCCGGTGTGGTCGGTTTGTAATTCTTCAACGCCATTGTTTAAATCCCCGCCGTCACGTCGATGGCCTGGCCTTCCTCGAGGGTGACCACTGCCTTCTTGTAATCAGACCGCTTGCCGACATGGCCGCGAAAACGCTTGACCTTGCCTTGGGTCCGGTTGGTGTTGACGCTCTTTACCTTGACATCAAACAGCTTTTCTACAGCCTGCTTGATCTGCGGCTTGGTTGCATCCAGAGCAACCCGGAACGTTACCTGGTTAAATTCGGATCCCATGGTCGACTTTTCCGTCACGACCGGGCCCAGCAGGATGTCATACAGATTTTCCTGGTTCATTTCAGTCGAGCCTCCAGGCTTTCAACGGCGCTTTTCGTAAGCACGAGAACATCGCGGCGGAGGATGTCATAGACATTCGCCCCGTTCGAGGTGAGCATATCCACCCGCGGCAGGTTCCGTGCCGACAAGGCGAAGTTGCGGTCAAGCTCCGCACCGTCCACGATCAGGGTCGAATCCCAGCCGAGCGCCTTGAACTTGCCGGCGATGACCTTGGTCTTCACGTCCTTGGTTTTCAGTTCGTCCACGATGATCAGCTTGCCTTCTGCCTGCTTGGCGGATAGAGCCGTCTTCAGCGCCAGCTTGCGAACTTTCTTCGGCAGGCTGTGAGCATGATCGCGAACGACCGGCCCGTGAACCACTGCACCACCACGCTGATGCGGCGCGCGCTTCTGCCCCTGACGGGCGCGGCCCGTGCCTTTCTGCTTGAAAGGCTTCTGGCCCGTTCCGGAGACTTCCGAAACGCCCTTCGTCTTGTGGGTACCGGCGCGACGTGCGGCCAGCTGATACCGAACCATTCTCTGCAGCAGATCCGCTCGCGGAGCCAGTCCGAATACCTCGTCGGCGAGCTCGATATCGCCCGCCTTCTTGTTGTCGAGGTTGATTACATTTACCTTCATTCCAGCCGTCCTTTATTCTTCGGTCGCCGTATCGGCAGGCGCGGCATCCTCAACGGGAGCCTCTGCAGCCGGAGCAGCGGCACCGGCCGTCCCGATTGCTGCCGGATAGGGAACATTGTCGGGGCGCTGCTTCTTGATCGCGTCGGCGATGTAAACCCAGGACCCTTTCGAGCCCGGAACCGCCCCGCGCAGGAGAACCAGTCCGCGATCCTTGTCGGTCGAGACAACCTTGAGGTTCTGCGTTGTAATCCGCGCAGCCCCGAGGTGACCGGCCATTTTCTTGCCCTTGAAGACCTTGCCCGGATCCTGACACTGACCGGTTGAGCCATGGGCGCGATGGGAAACCGACACACCGTGAGAGGCGCGCATGCCACCGAAGTTATGCCGCTTCATCGCGCCGGCGAAGCCTTTACCAATACTGGTGCCAACAACGTCAACGAACTGGTCGGCGACGAAGTGATCTGCGGTCAGCTCCGCGCCAACATCAACAAAGGCGTCATCGGCGATCCGGAATTCAGCAAGCTTCGCTTTCGGTTCGACTTCCGCTTTCGCGAAATGGCCGCGCATTGCCTTCGTTACATTCTTGACCTTGGCCGAACCAACACCGAGCTGCATGGCGTTGTAGCCGTGGGTTTCGGTTTTGCGATGGGCAACGACCTGGCAGTTGTCGACGGCGAGAACGGTTACCGGAATATGGGTACCGTCTTCCGCGAAAACCCGGGTCATCCCCAGTTTCTTTGCGATCAATCCACTACGCATTTGAATCACCCCAACAACTTAATGGACACATCGACGCCGGCGGCGAGGTCCAGTTTCATGAGTGCGTCCACCGTCTGCGGCGTGGGCTCGACGATATCGAGAAGCCGCTTGTGCGTGCGGATTTCGAACTGCTCGCGCGACTTCTTGTCAATATGCGGACCGCGAAGGACCGTATATTTGTCGATATGAGTCGGCAGCGGGATCGGACCGCGAACCTGAGCGCCGGTGCGTTTGGCCGTATTGACGATTTCACCTGTCGAGGCATCGAGAACACGATGGTCATACGCTTTCAGGCGGATGCGAATATTTTGGTTTTCCATTACTCTGGTCACTCCAGAAGTGAAACAAAGCAGCCCCGAAGGGCTGCAACATCAGATTTATTCAGTAACGCTAGCGACGACGCCTGCGCCGACGGTGCGGCCGCCTTCGCGGATCGCGAAGCGGAGGCCTTCGTCCATGGCGATCGGCGCGA
>SBHH01000178.1 GCA_006226265.1 Alphaproteobacteria bacterium
TTGCGCTTGTGCGGCATGGCGCTGGAGCCCTTCTGGCCCGGCGAGAAGAACTCCTCCGCCTCCAGCACCTCGGTGCGCTGCAGGTGACGGATCTCGGTTGCCACGCGCTCGATCGAGGAGGCGATGACGCCGAGCGTTGCAAAGAACATCGCATGGCGGTCGCGCGGGATGACCTGGGTCGAGACCGGCTCGACCGCAAGGCCCATCGCCTTGGCGACATGTTCCTCGACCCTGGGGTCGATATTGGCGAAGGTGCCGACGGCGCCCGAGATCGCGCAGGTTGCGATTTCCGCGCGTGCGGCGACAAGGCGCGTGCGGCAGCGGTCGAACTCGGCATAGGCCTCGGCCATCTTCAGGCCGAAGGTCACCGGCTCGGCATGGATGCCGTGCGAGCGGCCGATGCAGACCGTGTCCTTGTGCTCATGGGCGCGGCGCTTGATTGCGGCGAGCAGCGCGTCGATATCGGCCAGAAGCAGGTCGGCCGCGCGGGTGAGCTGCACGTTGAGGCAGGTGTCGAGCACGTCCGACGAGGTCATGCCCTGATGCACGAAGCGGGCTTCATCGCCGACATATTCAGCGAGGTTGGTGAGGAACGCGATCACGTCATGCTTGGTTTCCCGCTCGATCTCGTCGATCCGGTCGATATCGAACTGGCCGCGTTCCCAGACCGCCTTGGCCGCCGCTTCGGGAATGACGCCGAGTTTGGCTTGCGCATCGCAGGCATGGGCCTCGATCTCGAACCAGATCCGGAACTTGCTTTCCGGCTCCCAGATGGCGGTCATTTCAGGGCGGGCATAACGGGGTATCATGACGGATATGGCTCTCTGATAGGGGCGGGGCGGTCAGCACCCCGCCGGGTCAACATAACTCATGCCGAGGCTGACTAGCAGAGATCAGGCAAAATCTCAACTGTTTACGCCTGCATGCCAAATGCCGCCAGCGCGTCCTACATCATGCCGAGGGATTTGAGGCTCGTACTCTTGTGATTGCCGACGATCAGATGGTCATGCACCTTGATGTTGAGCGCGGCGGCGGCGCTCACGATTTCGCCGGTCATGTCGATATCGGCCTTGGAGGGGCGGGTATCGCCGGAGGGGTGGTTATGCACAAGGATGAGCGCGGTCGCGCCAAGCTCCAGCGCGCGTTTCACAACCTCGCGCGGGTAGACGGCGGTATGATTGACCGTGCCCCGCTGCTGCACCTCGTCCGAGATCAGGTGATTCTTGTTATTGAGGAAGAGAATGCGGAAATGCTCGATCCCGCGCTCCGCCATCGTGCCCTGGCAATACTCAAGAAGCGCGTTCCAGGAACTGAGAACATTCTTCTTCTCGACTTCCTGCCGGAGAAGCTTCTCGCCCAGCGTCTCGGCGACCTTCAGGGTCGCAACGACCGCATCGCCGACCCCCTCGATACGCCGGAGCTGTTCCGGCTCCGCCTTGAAGACGCGCGAGAGGCTGCCGAACTCGGCAAGGAGCGCCTTTGCAAGCGGCTTGGTATCGCCCCTTGGCGCCGCTGCGAACAACAGCATCTCCAGAAGTTCATAGTCCGCGAGGCTGCGCGCGCCCGCTGTCAGCACCCGCTCGCGCAGGCGTTCACGATGCCCGACCTTGTCGGAGCGGGAAGGAGTTTTCTTTTGGGTGTTTTTTGATACTGTATCCGCGAAGCCAAAACCG
Organism: Alphaproteobacteria bacterium; assembly: GCA_006226265.1. Taxonomy (GTDB): domain Bacteria; phylum Pseudomonadota; class Alphaproteobacteria; order Sneathiellales; family Sneathiellaceae; genus Sneathiella. The sequence goes on from SBHH01000178.1 coordinate 1,674, forward strand.
GATTGCGCCTCCCCCTCGGGGAAAGCCGCCTCCGGTTCCGGCATATCGGGATCAGCCATCATAGGGCGGACAGTCGAGACCCTTGGGCGATTTCGTGAAAATCTCATAGCCCGTCTCGGTCACGGCCAGCGAATGTTCAAACTGGGCGGAGAGGGAGCGGTCTTTGGTAACTGCCGTCCAGCCATCCTCCAGCACCTTGACCTGCCAGGTGCCGAGATTGATCATCGGCTCGATCGTGAAGATCATGCCGGCGCGAAGCTCCACCCCTTCGCCGGGGGTGCCGTAATGAACGATATTCGGCACGTCATGGAAGACCTGGCCGACACCATGGCCGCAGAAGTCCCGAACGACGGAACAACGCTTGCCTTCGGCAAAATTCTGGATGGCATAGCCGATATCGCCGGTGGTTGCGCCGGGCTTCACCACCTCGATCCCGCGCATCAGGCTCTCATAGGTGATATCCACAAGGCGGCGCGCCTTCACGCTTGGCTTGCCCGCGATATACATGCGGCTGCTGTCGCCATGCCAGCCATCTACTATCGGCGTCACGTCGATATTGACGACATCGCCTTCCGTCAGCTTTTTCGGCCCCGGAATGCCGTGACAGACCACGTGATTGACGGACGTGCAGATGGATTTCGGAAAACCCCGGTAATTGAGCGGCGCGCAAGTACCGCCCCGCTCCGTGATGAAATCATGGCAGAGGGTATTCAATTCCTCGGTCGTGACACCCGGCACCACATGCTCCGCGATCATATCGAGGGTTTCGGCGGCCAGTCTGCCGGCTTTCCGCATCCCTTCGAATGCCTCGGGCCCATGCAGTTTTATCACGCCCGTGTTGCGATCCGGCGTGGATATGCTGTTCTCGTATTTCATGACTACTCTTCAGTTTTTCGAAATCATACCCTATTCGGTCTTGAAATAAAACTAGGGATTGACCGGGCGGGGGACGCCAATTGTAATCTCGCTAGTTGATATCTGGCAGTCATAGCATAAAATTTCAACACCTGCATCCAGCGCGCGCATGAAACCATCGCGATAGGCAGGATCGATATCGGCGGCAAGGCTGAAGCTTTCGCAATCGGTTCGCTGGATCAGGAAAAACATAACGGCGCGCTTGCCTTCCCTCACCATCTTGGCAAGCTCTTCGAGATGTTTTGCGCCGCGCGCGGTAACGGAATCAGGAAATTCCGCAACCGGGACATGTCGGGCGAGGGTGACGCTCTTTACCTCGACATAACAGTCGGGCGCGTCCTCTTTTTCAAGTAGGATATCGATCCGGGAATTCGCGCCATATTTCACTTCGCGCTTCAGGCTATCATAGCCGTCAAGCGAGGGGATCGCACCGTCCTCAATCGCCTCCGCCACTATGCCGTTCGGATGGGCCGTATTGACGCCGACGAAATCCTCGTCGAACTGTACCAGTTCCCAGCTGTATTTCAGTTTCCGTTTCGGATTATCGGACTGGGA
>SBHH01000281.1 GCA_006226265.1 Alphaproteobacteria bacterium
TTAAATCATGTTCTTTTTTTGTTCTAAAATTTGATATAAAACGAAGACCCGAAATCTTCTCGGCCCACTGTCCGACGGGAGTGGTCAAACAGAAAGGCGCCGACAGAAAGATCGATCGGGAGCAGATCATTCAAAAAGAAACATGACAGAAAACTAAAAAGGAGATTCGCGCGGCCGAAAGCCCGGTTATTTGAGAATTTCACTCCGCTCGTGATTGAGGCCATGAAGTTCCTCCTGCTCCCGACGATACTCGGCGAGCGATCCTTCCATGGTACGGGTGATGATCTCTTCCAGCGTGCGGGCGGTATTGATCCGCCCCATATAGACATAATCCGCCCCGCAATCATAAACCTCGCGAGCAGAACTCAATTCCTCCGCATTGGCGATAACGATAGCATTCTTGTTCAGCCGCCGGACGGTCTGCACCAGCTTCCGGTTGCTGGTCCCGCGTAGGATATCGTCGGGAATGGTAGCAACCACCACTTTCGCCTTGCTGATGCCGGCATGGGCGAGCGTTTCATCATTCGACAGATCGCCATAGCGCACCCCGGCCCCGAGTTTACGAATGGCCGCATGGAGCTGCACATTGAAATCGATCACAAGGATACGGGAGACGAGCTCGGGCCGATGCTTGGCAATATCATGAAGCAATGACGACGCAACCCGGTGAAAGCCGAGAAGAACAAGATCATACTCCTCCCGGCTGTCGATACTGCCGGCGGCCGGCTCCCGAAACCCGATCGCCTGTAGGACGGGCGCCATTTTCCGATGGATATCATAGGCATATTTGTAAAGCGTCGGCGTCAGCAAAGCCGTGATTGCAAAGGCGAAAAGGATGGCGCTCGACAACTCGTCCGAGATATGGCCGTACTGAACCCCAAGGTAGGAGATGACGAGACCGAACTCCGAAAGTTGTGCGAGACGGATCGAGGCAACCTCGGCATGGCGTTGATCCCCGCCCGTGAAATAGAGCAGCGGAAAGAAGATCAACTGCCGCGAAAGCAATGCCGCCACGGCCAATACCACAGCAATCAGGATCACATCCAACCCCTGAATGGGCGGTACGCTCATACCAAGTCCCACAAAGAAGAGGGTAACGAAAAAATCCCGGACGATGCTGACCTTGGCAACAATTTCCCGGTTGTAGGGAAGCGCCGCGACGGTAAGCCCCGCGATCAGTGCGCTCATCCCGGTATCGACCGAAAAATGGAAATTGCCGACCATGAAATAGGAGGCGGGGACGTCGAGCGAAGCGCCGATAAAAACAATCGTGAAGCACCAGCCGATGGCGCCCACAAGGATAAGCTGCGGCTCCTTTGCGAGCCAGCGGAAGACAATCGGCACCAGGCTTTTTGCAAGGAAATAGGAAATCGCGCCCAGAATACCGATCCCGGCAAAGGTCGTCAGGATGGGAATGAGGGAGGGCGCATCGAAGGTCGGCTGGACGATGATGATCACAATCGCCCAGATATCCTGAAAAACAAGGAGACCGAGAGCAATCCGGCCAGGCTCGGTATCCAGCTCATAGGTTTCCTGAAACAGCTTGATCACCAGAAGGGTTGAGGATCCGGCGATCACAATCCCGAAATAAAGCGCGTCGTGGGACCCGGTGAGCCCCTCCGAAAGGCCGAGCCAAATCAGTCCCTTGACCACCACAAGGCCAAAAAACATGCTCAACGGATATTGCAAAAGACCGGTCGTCAGAATCATGCGTCCGCTTCGCATCATACGGCGGAGATCGATCTCCATCCCGATGATGAACAGCAGCAGGATAAAGCCGAGCTGGGCAATGGTATCGATATTATCCGGTTCGGTAATAAGCTTGAGACCGATCGGACCGATCAGCACGCCGCAGACGAGAAAAGCGGCAATACTCGGAATTTTGAGCCGGACGAAAATGATGGAGAGGATGCTGGCGACAAACAGGCTGATGCCAATATCATGAACGAGGGTCGGCATCTCCCCGCCCGAGGCAAGGGCAGGCGCGGGCCATAACGCGGTAATGCTCGCGCCAAGAGCCAACCATAATCCGCCCAACCGTTTCATTTCATTCTCCGGGAGCGGTTCGCCCCTCAAGCTGTCCGACATAAAGCCATGGCTTCGTCTTTCGCGCCGCCATTCCATATCATGATACGGCATGTTAGCAACAAGAAATAAGGCAGATGGCACATAAGCCGGGTTCTGTCCCTGAAAACAGGGGATGATCATTCATCTAGGATGCCCGTTGCCGGACATCTCAAGCAACCAACCCGGACGGCAAGCCCGGAAAACCTGCTTGTGCAGCGAAAAACCTGCACCGGCCGTCCCTATTTGGTTTTGCTCCCGATGGGGTTTACCATGCCGCCCCTGTTGCCAGTGGCGCGGTGCGCTCTTACCGCACCCTTTCACCCTTACCCGGAGAACCGGGCGGTTTGCTTTCTGTGGCACTTTCCCTGGGGTCGCCCCCGCCGGCCGTTAACCGGCATCGCATTTCCGTGGAGCCCGGACTTTCCTCCCCCTGCAAAGCAGGCGGCGACCATCCGGCCATCTGCGCTTTCTACCTAGGGACAGTCGGCAGGCAAGTCAAGCGGCGATAACGGCATCGAGAGCATATATCAAGGATTGCGTCTCTGCATCCAGAATTCCATCGACACGCGATTGTCGCCAGTGCCGCTGAAACGCCCGCACAATGGCCGCCAGTCCCTCGTCAAACTGCCCGGTTGGGACAGCGTCATACCCGATCCGGCCAAGGGCCCGCTGCAGACGATTGACGCCCTCCCCTTCGTCCCCTAAACGGAGGGCATCCGCATCTTCGACATCAGCCTCTATCCAGAGGCCAACCCCCTCAGCCGCAAGGCGCGCCCAGTCGAACAATTCGCCGGGGTCTTCCTTTCGTGCCGGGGCGACATCGGAATGACCAACGACATTGCGAGGCTCGATCTTATGACACGCGACAATGTCTTTTGCGAGCGAGAGGACGCTTTGCATCTGGGCTTTGGAAAAAGCGCGATAGCCGAACTCATGGCCCGGATTGACAATCTCGATCCCGACGGAACGGGCGTTGATATCGCGATGGCCCCGCCAGAAGGCAACACCCGCATGCCAGGCGCGATATTCCTCCTCAACCAGCTTGAATATTCGACCATCTTCCTCGATCAGGTAATGGGAACTTACCTTGGCCGCAGGGTCGGTCAGGCGATCGAGCGCCGCCGCACCCGACTTCATGCCAGTATAATGCAGGACCAGCATGTCAATCGGGCTACCCCCGCGTGCATCAAAATTAGGGGACGGTCGGAAGAGGATCTCTTCAACTGCCATTCGCGGGCTCCTTCGATGGCGGACGGGCAGAGCGAAGCGTGATGATGGTGACCCCGCCCATGACCATAGCGCCGCCGACCATCAGTTCCGTCGTCAGTTGATCGCCCCAGAAAATCATCCCCAAAATCACCGCAAAAACCGGCACCAGAAGATAATAAGGCGCGATGGTACTAACCGGGTAATGCTTGATCATGTAATTGGCAAGGCCATGCCCGACCACCGTCGCGCCAATGGCCGAAAAAGCGATGGCCGACCAATGCTCCCACCCCGCGGCGGTGATCGCGTGTAAATGGTCATGCTCGAATATGAAGGAGAGCAGGAAGAGGGGCAACATGCCGATGGCCGCCGTCCAGAAAGTAAGGTTGACCGGCCCGACGCCCGGCATGGTCCGAACCACCACCATGTTGACAGAGAGAAAGAAGGACGCGAGCACGACAAGCGCGGGCGACAGGAAATTCTTGAAAATCACCGGATCGAAACCGATCACCGTCACGCCCCCAAAGGCCATGATGATCGCCGTCCAGCGCCGCCAGCCGATCTGCTCTTTCAGGAAAATGACCGCCATCAGCGCCGTGAAGGGCACGAAGCTCTGGTTGACGATGGCGACCGGTGAGATATCCGGCGCGATCGAGAGCCCGAGGAACATCAGCGAATAATGCAGAACCCCCATCAGGAAACCGACAACGAACAGCTTCTTCCAATAGCCATGCGGAAGGGTGACGAAGGGCACCATGACGATGATCACCAACAGGAAGCGGATCGCCGTGAAGAACATCGGCGGAAAGACTTCCATGCCGATCTTCGCCGCAAGAAAATTGGACGCCCAGAGAATATTGATCAGGAGGATCAGGGCAAGGTCATTGGTTTTCAAATCATCGTTCCGGTCAAAAAGGCCCCTGCCCCGCCTTTATCAAAGGCCGCGCTGTTTGGCAATCTGATCATAGGCCGCATTGATTTTGGAGAGCTTTTCATTCGCGACATCGACAAATTCCTGCGGCAGGCCTTCGGCAATCACCTTGTCGGGATGGTTTTCCCGGATCAGGCGGCGGTATGCCTTCTTCAAGTCGTCGTTGGAAACATCGGGGACAAGCCCCAGAATCTGATAGGGATCGCTCGCCCCGTCCCGCACATGATAGCTCCGGATACGGTTGTAGCCTGCCTCTTCAAAGCCGAAGATCGCCGCGACATTCTGAAGATAGATGTCTTCGCCGGGATGCAGGACGCCGTCCGCCATGGCGATGGAGAAAAGCCCGTGCAAGAGATCTTCCATCAATTGCGGGGTGTCGCGGAACATCCGCTCGACCTGGGCGGCATATTCCTCATATCCCGCCGTATCCTGGCGCGCCATGTTGAAGACGCGACCGACATTCTTTTCCTCATTCGGCGGAATGCGGAACACGCGCTTGAAGACATCTACCTCCTCGCGCGTCACGACACCGTCGGCCTTGGCCATTTTTGCCCCCAGTGCAATCACCGCAATGGTGAAAGCCACCTGCTTCACTTCATGCGGTCCTTCCGCCGTCGTGACTTCCGCCGATTCCCGGTATTTATCGACCGCATGGCCCGCAAGGCCGCCCACCAGCGCCCCCAAAGGCCCGCCGATCAGCAATCCGGCGGTGCCGCCGATCAATTTTCCCCATATTGCCATGATTAATTCATTGCCCGGATTTTCATGAAAAGGATAGACTATCAGGACTGGTTCGAAACCGCCAGCCTTTGAGATCTCTCAATTTTCTGTCCGCCCGGGTCATGCCGGAGCCCTTCGATGGGAGAAAAACAACAATGCCCCGCCCAGAAAACTGGCGCACCCCGGAAACCATGCTGCTCGCCTATTCTGTCGGATGGTATGCGGCCTTTGCCGTCTGGATGGCGCTTCTCAATAACTTCGCCGTCGATTCTGCGCATTTTACCGGGCGTGAGATTGGCATCCTGCAGTCGTTACGGGAGATCCCGGGCTTCATGGCCTTTTCGGTGATTTTCGTGCTGCTGTTCATCAGCGAACAACGGCTCCTGATGATCTCACTCCTGATCTTCGGGATCGGCGTTGCGATCACCGGCCTGTTCCCGAGTGAGTACGGCCTTTATTTCACGACAATCCTGATGTCCATCGGCTTTCATTACGGGGAGGCTTTGAAACAGTCCCTCACCCTTCAGCTTGTTTCCAAGGACCGCGCGCCCATCGCGCTTGGCAATCAGATTTCGGCAGGCGCCTTCGCCTCCATCGCCGTTTATGGCGCGATCTATGTCGTCACCCGCTTTTTCGATCCGGGCTATGAGATGCTTTATGCGGCGGGCGGCGCGCTTGCCGTCCTCATCGGGATCTGCGCCTGGATCGCCTTTCCGACCTTCAATGCACATGTCGTACAGTCGAAAAAGCTGATCATGCGCAAGCGCTACTGGCTTTTCTATGCCCTCACTTTCCTTGCGGGCGCAAGGCGGCAGATTTTTGTCGTCTTCGCGGGCTTCATGATGGTGGAGAAATTCGGCTATGGCGTCTCGACCATCACGCTTCTCTATCTCGTCAATTACGGGATCAATATTTTCCTCGCCCCGAAGATCGGCAAGATGATCGCGCGGCTTGGGGAAAAGCGGGCGCTGATTGTCGAATATAGCGGACTTATACTCGTCTTCACCGGCTATGCGCTGGTCGAAAACGCAACCTTTGCGGCCTGCCTCTATGTGATCGATCATCTCTTTTTCGCCTTTGCCATCGGCATCAAAAGCTATTTCCAGAAAATCGCCGACCCGCAGGATGTGGCGGCAACGACGGGCGTCAGCTTCACGATCAATCATATCGCTGCGGTGGTCATTCCAGTGGTCTTCGGATTTCTCTGGATGGCATCCCCTGCAAGCGTCTTCCTTGCCGGAACCACGCTTGCCGTCTGCTCACTCATTTTCGCACTCAATATCCCGCGCCATCCGTGCGAAGGGAATGAAACCCTTGTGGGCCCGCGCTTCGATAATGCCGGAAAAGCCATCAAGGTCGCCGCTGAATAGCCTGATCAGCCCCGGTCGAACGGCTCCTCATCGTCGATGAGAATGCGGTTTGCCGCACCGTCCAAATCCTCATACTGGCCGCTTTTAAGACTCCAGAGGAAGGCCGCAAGCCCTAGTCCGCCAAGAAGGAGGGCGATGGGGATCAAGAAGAGAAGAACGTTCATGCGTTCCTCTTCCTGCCCATCAGGCGGAGCCGCATGGAATTACCGGAAACGATCAGCGAGGAGCTCGACATCGCAACGGCCGCGAGAAGCGGCGTGACCAGACCGAAAACCGCAAGCGGAATGGCAATGGCGTTATAAAGGAAGGCGAGCGCGAAATTCTGGAAAATAAGGCGGCGCGATTTCTCGGCAACCTCCAGAAGCTCCGTCACCGCGGAAAGCTGCCGTCCCTGAAAGACGAAATCCGCCGCCGTCTGGCTGATATCCGCAGCGGTCGAGGGGGATATCGAGACATGGGCCGCCGCAAGCGCGGGCGCATCATTAAGCCCGTCGCCCACCATCGCGACGCGATAATCGCTCTCCGCCAAGGCTTTCAGACGGGCCGTTTTTTCTTCCGGCCGCTGTTCCGCGCGCCAGGCCTCGATGCCCGTCTTCGCGGCAATATCGCGCACCACATCCTCGCGATCGCCCGACAGAAGTTCAACGCTGAACCCACGCTTTTTAAGGGTGGAAATAACTTTGATCGCATCGTCGCGAAGTTCATCGCGGAAACGGAACTGCACGGGTGCATCGCCCGGCACCGTAAGCCAAAGCTCCGGCCCGTCAAGCGGCGCGGCATCGATCTGGCCAACGCCGCACCAGTCGCGCCGACCGAGACGAACCTCCACCCCGTTCACCATCGCGCGAAGACCGGCACCCGGGACTTCCTCAACATCGAGGGTCGCGCCAACACCGGTGCCTGCCCGCGCCACGGCAAGGGCGAGCGGATGACGGCTCGTGCGCGCAAGCCGGGCCGCAAGATTAAGGGCGGCCACATCGATTTCCGCGCGGTTGACGAGGTCGAGCCGACCTTCGGTCAAGGTGCCCGTCTTGTCAAAAACGATGGTATCCACCTCGGCCAGACGTTCCAGCCCGTCGGCGGATTTCACCAGTATGCCTTTTTCAAGAAGCCGACCGCTTGCCACCACCTGCACGACCGGGACGGCAAGGCCAAGGGCGCAGGGGCAGGTGATGATCAGGACGGCCACCGCCTGATAAAGCGCACTCTGCCAGTCGGGGCCGAAAATCCACCAGCCGATAAAGGTTGCCGCCGCCAGCAAATGCACCGCCGGAGCATAAATCCGCGCGATCCGGTCGGCGAGGCGGACATATTTCGCGCGTCCCTGCTCCGCCGCCTCCATCAGCCGGACGATATCGCCAAGGAGGGTATTATCACCCGTATTCGTTGCCAGCATTTCGAACGGCGCGGTCAGGTTGAGGGTGCCCGCAAAAACCTCCGTCCCCACCTTGGCGACGACCGGCAGGCTTTCCCCGGTCACGAGACTGACATCGAGATCGCTTGTCCCAGCGGCAACAACGCCATCGACCGGCAGCCGGTCCCCCGCCGCGACCTGAACGCGAGTACCGGGGGTCACAGCTTCCATCGGCACGACTTCGCGCCGCCCGTCTGGATGGATGATCGTCGCGGCAACGGCCTTCAATAGCAGCAGCCGTTCCGCCGCCGAGCGGGCCTTGCCACGCGCGGCCTTATCGAGATAGCGACCGATCAGCAGGAAGAAGAGAAGGGTCACCGAGGCATCGAAATAGACATACTCCCCGCCCTGCACGGTCTCGGCGAGGCTCATCCCGGCGGCGAGCAGCACGGCAAGCGAGATCGGCACATCCATATTAAGGCGGCCTGCCCGAAGCGCCCCGGCAGCGGAAGTAAAGAACGGCCGTCCGGCATAGGCGACGGCGGGCAGCGCGATCATCGCGGAAATCCAGTGCAGGAAGTCGCGCGTCGCGGGGCCCATATCCTCCGAAAAAATACCCGCCCAGACCGACACCGAGAGCAGCATCACATTGGCGGCGGCAAATCCGGCGACGGCCAGCGCCTTCAGAAGTGCTGCATTTTCTTCATCCCGCGCCGATTTCATCAGAGCCGGATTATAAGGGGTCAGCGGATAGCCAAGCGCAATGACCGGTTGCACCAAATCGCGGACATCGGCCTTTGCATCCTCCCACCGAACGAAAAGACGCCGTGTGGAGAAATTGACGCGGGCTTCCTTCACCGCCGGATTTGATTTGAGGCTGCCTTCAATATTGCGGATGCAATCAGCGCAATGCATGTTTTCGACCAGCATATGCAGCATGGCATTGCCGTCCTGATCCCTTTCTACGAAAGCGGAGGGGTCGGCATTTACAAAGCGGTCGAGATCGGCCTCCGGCGAGAGGGAACCGGCGAGCGCCAGCGCACCCGAGCAGCAGTCGCCCCCCGCGTCGAACCCTCCCGTCCGGGAGAAACCCTCCCGGTTATCAAACGCTACTTCACCCATATCCTTTTATCCAGCCGGTAAGGTTCATCATATCCGCCCCCGTTCACGAGAACAACGGCATCCCATTGTCCCTTTCCGTCGAGCGGAATATCGGCCTTGTACTTTTCTCCATCATATTTGAAATGGAGCGTCATGTCGTTTTTGGCAACCACGGGGCGGCGCAGTGTGGCGTTCACATCAAGTTCTGTCAGCAGGTTGCCGTCCGCGTCTTTAAGGGAGAGGACAAGCTCTCCCGCCCGATGATCGTTGGTTTCCACGAATTTCAGAACCGGCTGCCATTGGCGCGCCTCCATCCGCTGATGATGGGCGAACTCCTGATTATAGTGGATGCCGTGGTTATAGGGCGCATCGTCGCTGAGCCCTGAAAAACTGCCGAGCGCGAAATAGACAAAGGCACCGTTCACCGCAAACATTACACCGAAAAAGGCACAGAGGATGAGCAGGACATGCTTGCCTGTCAAAACCTTCCCGGTTGGCGCTGCCGTCATTTTCATCATTTCTGCGGTCCTTTAAAACTGGTGTCCTGGGTTTCGCGCTGCTGACTGTCGAGGTCGGTCACGATCACATCGATATCGGTGCTCTTTTCTTCAAGATTATTCGCCTTCTCGGCGATGAAAAGCTTCACGCTGGTCAGCGAATCCCCCGGCACCGTCACGAGGAGGGAGCCTTGACCCGAACCCTTGGTCTCCAGCCAGATGCGGGGGTTTTTAAGGCCGCCCACCGTGATTTCATAATGACGCGTCTCATGCAGCTTGTTCAGGATCTTGACCGTATAACCGTTCCGGACCGAGCCATCGGAGAGGGTCACGAACAGCGGGTTGCGATCGCGGATCACATTCACATCCAGGACAGAACGGCTGATGAGGGCGATCAGCATGATCGAGCCGACGAGCGCCAGAATGGCCGCATAGGCGATGGTGCGGGGCCGGATGAAACGGACATTCAGCTTCGTCTTCGGCGCCGGATCGAACTGCCCCGTATAGGTATCATAGCCGATCAGCCCGCGCGGCAGGTCAATCTTGTCCATCACATCGTTGCAGGCATCGATGCAGAGCGCGCAAGTGATGCATTCCATCTGCAATCCGTCGCGGATATCGATCCCCATCGGGCAGACGGCGACGCACTGGTTGCAGTCGATGCAATGACCCCGCCCTTCCCAGGACTCGTTTTTCTTATGCGGACCGCGCGGTTCGCCCCGCGCCGCATGATAGGTAACGGTCAGGGTTTCGTCATCGACCATCGCGCCCTGAATACGCGGCCAGGGACACATGTAAGTGCAGACCTGCTCCCGCATGAAGCCGCCGAAAACATAAGTCGTGGCTGTCAGGACGGCAACACTGATATAGGCGATGACGGGTGCTTCCAGCGTGAAAATTTCTTTCAGGAGCGTCGGCGCATCCGCGAAGTAGAAAATCCAGGCACCGCCCGTCAGCACGCCAATCAGCAGCCAGATAACATGTTTTGTAAGACGCTTCGAGAATTTGGAGGCCGACATCGGCGCCTTGTCGAGGCGGAGCCTGGCATTCCGGTCGCCTTCGACCGCGCGCTCGACAAATATGAAGAGATCCGTCCAGACCGTCTGCGGACAGGAATAACCGCACCAGGCCCGCCCGAACAACGACGTCACAAGGAAAAGCGATATCGCCGCAATAATCAGAAGGCCGGTTATATAATAAACCTCCTGCGGCCAGATTTCGATGAAGAAGAAATAGAAACGTTCATTCGCAAGATCGACCAGCACGGCCTGATCCGGCGCGCCCGGCCCTCGCTCCCACCGGATCCAGGGGGTGATGTAATAGATGGCGAGCGTCACGCCCATGATGATCCATTTCAGGCGGCGGAAATTGCCGCGCGCCTTCTTCGGCTGGATCTTCGTCCGCTTTATGAAAAGAGAGGGCCGGTTCTCCTTCTTGTTGACCGGACGCACATCCACATTTTCTACGGTCTCATCTGTCATTTCCGGGCCTCATAAGAGGGAAAGGTGGCGGGTTATTCCCCGCCGCCCAGAGAGTGTACATAAAGGGTCAGTTCACGGATGGTGACATCGTCAAGCCGATTGATCCAGGCGGGCATAACGCCATGCCGCCCCTTGGAGATGGTCCGGAGGATCGTCTTCTTGTCGCCGCCATAGAACCAGATGGCGTCGGTCAGGTTCGGCGCGCCGAAATCCCGCCCGCCCTTGGCATTTTCACCATGGCAGGAGGCACAGTTTTCCTTGAAGACGGCTTGCCCGCGCGCAGCCGCTTCCTTGTCCGTATCACGCCCTGACAGGGACAGGACATATTCCGCGGCGTCATTGACCTGGTTCTTGTCCAGCATTTCGCTGGTCACGAAGGCCGGCATTTCACCAACGCGGGTATCTTCATGGTCGGAACGAATGCCGTAGCGAATCGTCTGATAGATCGTATCGACATTGCCGCCCCAGAGCCAGTCATCGTCATTGAGGTTTGGATAACCCGGCGCCCCTTGCGCACCGGAGCCATGGCACTGCGAACAATTAACGGCGAAGGCCGACTTGCCGCCACGAACCGCGAACTGATAGAGTTGCGCATTGTCATGCACCTTGTTAAGGTCCGCTTTGAGAAGTGCCTCGCGGTCCGCCGCATGGGCGGCATTGGCTTCTTTCAGTTCCTCTTCCAGCACCCCGCGCGAAGAATAGCCAAGGAAGCCGCTTGTATAGCTGCTGATCATCGGCCAGGCCGGCATGACGATCCAGTAGCCGATGGCCCAGATGATCGTGCCATACATGGTCCAGAGCCACCAGCGCGGCATCGGCGTATCCAGCTCCTTGATGCCATCCCATTCATGACCGGTGGTTTGGGTACCCGATATTTCGTCTTTTTCAACTTTTTCCGACATGGTCATTCATCCTCAAGCGGAAGGCGCGCCGCCTTGTCAAATTTCTCCTTGTTCCGGGGCCATAACGCGTAAGCCAGAACGATAATGAACAGCCCGAAGAGGTATAGAAGCCCGTAGCTCTGGGCGAAGTGAGACATGGCATGATAATCCATTCGACCGCCTCCTATCGTTTGTTGGCATCTACGTCATAGGTCGTGAAATCGACCAGGGTCCCCAGCATCTGCAAGTAAGCGATGAGGGCATCGGCCTCCGACAGCATGGCTGGATTGCCGTCGAAGTCGCGCACCTGCGCCTTCGGATAGCGTTCCAGGAAACCGTCATAATCGTCGGCATCTGGATTGACCTGCGTCTGCAAGTCTTCCTTGGCCCTGGCGATCATTTCCTCCGAATAGGGCACGCCGACCTCTTCATTGGTCTTCAGGCTGGCGGCGATATCCGGAATGAACAGGGGCGTCTTCGCGAGGAAGGGATAGCCCGGCATGACCGATTCCGGCACGACATCCCTGGGATTGTTGAGATGCGTGATGTGCCATTCGTCGGAATAGCGCCCGCCGACGCGGGCAAGGTCCGGCCCCGTCCGCTTCGATCCCCACTGGAACGGATGATCATACATGCTCTCCGCTGCCAGTGAGTAGTGACCGTAGCGTTCCGCTTCATCCCGCAAGGGACGGATCATCTGGCTGTGGCAGTTGTAGCATCCTTCACGGATGTAGATGTCACGGCCGGCCAGCTCCAACGGACTGTAGGGACGCACCCCCTTCACCTTTTCAATCGTGCTTTCAAGGTAGAAGAGCGGGCTGATTTCGATAAGGCCACCGATGGAGACGACAATCAGCGTCAACACCAGCATCAGGATCGAATTTTTTTCGATTACTTTGTGGCTAATCATGACCTTAACGCGCCCCCACCATTTCCATGTTCAGTACAAGCGAGCCTTTTTCCTTCTCACGCACATCCCCGCGCGCGGTGCGCCAGAGGTTGTACGCCATGATCAGGGCCCCGAGGAGGAACAGAACGCCCCCAAGCGCGCGGATCAAATAGAAGGGATGCATCGCCTCGACCGTTTCGCTGAAGGAATATTCCAGGAAGCCGAAGCTGTCATAAGCACGCCACATCAGGCCCTGCAGGATGCCCGAAACCCACATCGCGGTGATGTAGAGCAGGATACCGATGGTCGAAATCCAGAAATGCAGGTTGACCAGCGCATCCGAATAGAGCGACTTGCGCTTCCACAGGACCGGTACCAGGAAGTAAAGCGCGCCAAAGCTGATATAGGCAACCCAGCCAAGTGCGCCGGAATGCACGTGGCCGATGGTCCAGTCCGTGTAATGGCTCAAGGCATTGACGGCCTTGATGGACATCAGCGGACCTTCGAAAGTGCTCATGCCGTAGAAAGCGACCGAAGCCACGAGGAATCGGATCACCGGATCGGTCCGGAGCTTGTCCCAGACGCCCGAAAGCGTCATCAGGCCGTTGATCATTCCGCCCCAGGACGGCATCCAGAGCATGATCGAGAAGGTCATGCCGAGGGTCTGCGCCCAGTCGGGGAGAGCCGTGTAATGTAAGTGATGCGGCCCCGCCCAGATATAGAGGAAGATCAGCGCCCAGAAATGGATGATCGACAGGCGGTAGGAATAAACCGGACGGTTCGCCCGCTTCGGGATGAAGTAATACATGATCCCAAGGAAACCTGCCGTCAGGAAGAAGCCCACCGCGTTATGGCCGTACCACCATTGGGTCAGAGCACTCTGTACACCCGCAAACAGGGAATAGCTCTTGACGCCGGCAAAGCTGACCGGCAGCGAGAGGTTGTTCACGATATGCAGCATGGCAATCGTCACGATGAAGGCAAGATAAAACCAGTTCGCGACATAGATATGCTTTTCCTGCCGCTTCCAGAGCGTCGCCAGAAAAACCAGCAGATAGACTACCCAGACGAGGGTCAGCCAAATATCGACATACCATTCTGGCTCGGCATATTCCTTGGACTGCGTTACACCAAGAACATAGCCGGTTGCGGCGAGGACGATGAACAGTTGATATCCCCAGAAAACGAACCAAGGGGCGATATCGCCCGCAAGGCGGGTCCGGCAGGTCCGCTGCACCACATGGAAGGACGTCGCGATCAGCACATTGCCGCCAAAGGCGAAAATTACGGCTGAGGTATGGAGCGGTCGAAGCCGCCCGAAATTCGTCCAGGGCAGATCGAAATTCAGAACGGGAAAGGTCAACTGCAGGGCAATGACCAGGCCAACGGTAAATCCGACAATTCCCCAGAAAGTCGAGGCGATAACCCCCGCCTTAACGATATCGACATTGTAATTGATCCCGCTTCCGTTATCCTCAAGCAAGGAGGCGCCAATATATTTATAATGGCGGGAGATCAGAGCGAAGGCACTCAGCACGGCCGCTATGGAGAACAGCAGCCCATGCATCATCATCACCGGATCGACAGCCCTTGCCGACAGCAAGACCCCGAGTACTGCGCCTATGAGTGTAAATGCAAGCCATAACAGATTCATGATCGAATTCCGTCCTATTCCTGTAATTTTTCAAAGGGGGAAGATCGCCGTTATCATATTGCGAATGAGGCGGCCAAAGACGGCCTACCCCCTGTTTCACACTCTATAACCGGATCGACGGAGGGCATTGATCGAAATCAAGCTTCCGATCATTCCTGCAAGAACACTCACATCATCACATTATGTAATTATAATTTATACGGCCCTGGAATGGCGCGCAGCACCACTGCCGAGGTATCGATCGAACAACGCACAGACCGTCCGGACCAGCGGGCGCCCTTCTTCGGTGAGGGCAAGACGACCTTTTTCGAAAGTAGCGATGCCGTCCTCACAATACTCCCGGATGCCCGGCATCTCATCTTCGAAATAGTCGAGACCAACGCCAAAATCGCTCGCCACTGCGCCCAGATCGACTCCGGAATCACACATTAGCCGCTCAATTACCCTGCGGCGGAGACGGTCATCGGCGGAGAGCTCAACGCCTTTGACAATTGGGAATTCACCGCCGATCACCGCTTTTTCATACGCTGCAATCGGCGCCGCATTCTGGACATAGCCGTGCGCAAGACGGCCAATTGCAGAAGCTCCGAGACCGATCAGATTTTCGGCAATATCCGTAGTATAGCCCTGAAAATTCCGGTTGAGCCTTCCTTCTTCAAGCGCAATTGCAAGCGGGTCATCGGCGTGCGCAAAATGATCAAGGCCAATTTGGACATAGCCAAGTTCCTTCAATCGCATCGCGGCGACATCCGCCTGATGGATACGGGCCGCACTATCCGGTAGATCCGCATCACGGATCATTTTCATGTGACTTTTCATCCAGGGAACATGAGCATAACCGAACAGCGCGATACGGTCCGGGCGCAGCGCATGCGACAGATTGACAGTGTTGAGAACATCTTCCTCTGTCTGCAGGGGCAGACCATACATCAGATCGAAATTGAGCTTGCTGATGCCGTTCTCTCGTAAGGTTTTCACCGTCTCTCGTGTCACCTCAAAGGATTGCACACGGTTGATGGCCTGCTGCACGACGGGGCTGAAATCCTGGATGCCAAGACTGGCCCGGTTGATTCCGGCCTCGGCAAGCGCCGCAATTTTCATGGTATCCACGGTACGCGGGTCGATCTCCACAGCTTTTTCGGCCGAGCCGCTAAAGTTAAACCGCGCCCTGATCCGCGACATGATCTCCTTGAAATCCGCAGCTTCCAGAATGGTAGGCGTGCCGCCGCCCCAATGAACGTGGGAGACATCAAACTTTCCGGGCAACTGATCTGCCAGCAGGTCGATCTCGGTGAGAAGGACGGAGGCATATCGCCGAACCGGATCATAGCGCGCGACGATTTTCGTATGACAGCCGCAGTACCAACACATTTTCCGGCAAAAGGGCACATGCAGATAGAGCGACAGTGGCAACGCGGGATCGAGGTTGGCAAGCCAGTCTCTGTATCGGCTTTCGTCGATGGCTTCGGTAAAATGAGGGGCGGTCGGATAGCTGGTGTATCTTGGAACCGCCCGTGCCGCATGGGCCGCGAGCGCGACTCTCATTTTCCGCCCTCCGCGAGTTGCTCTAATTCTTCCATATCGCGAATCTTGATGGCATGGGCGGACGGGACAGAAACGACACCAAGTTGTTTAAGCCGAGAAATCGTCCGGCTGACCGTCTCGATGGTAAGGCCCAGGAAATCGGCGATATCACCCCGC
>SBHH01000038.1 GCA_006226265.1 Alphaproteobacteria bacterium
CGAAATTGCGCTGCATCCAGTCGGCGGAGGAAATGAAGACCTTCGCGTTCGGCGAGGGCATCTTCTCGCCATTGCCGAAACAGACAATGCGCGAATGTTCCAGGAACCGGCCGACAATACTTTTTACCTGGATATTTTCCGACAGACCCTTGATGCCGGGCCGGAGGCAGCAGATGCCGCGGATCACCAGGCGGATATCGACGCCCGCATTGCTCGCCCGGTAGAGCGCATCAATGATTGTCGGATCGACAAGCGCGTTCAGCTTCGCCCAGATCGAGGCAGGCTTTCCGGCACGCGCAAACTCAGCCTCCCGGTCGATCATCTCGATCAGGGAATTCCGCAGACTGTAGGGCGACAGGATCAATTTCCTAAGGCCTTTCGGTTTCGCATATCCCGTGATGTAATTGAACATCAGCGAGACATCTTTTGCGAGATCCGGATCGTCGGTAAAGAGTGACAAATCGGAATAGATCAGTGCATTGACCGGATGATAGTTGCCGGTGCCGAAATGCATATAGGTCTTTAGCCCCTCGCCTTCGCGGCGGACCGCCACCGAAACTTTTGCATGGGTCTTGAGATCGATGAAGCCATAGATGACCTGCGCGCCTGCGCGTTCCAGATCGCGGGCCCATTTGATATTCGCAGCCTCGTCGAAACGGGCCTTCAGCTCAATGAGAGCAGTGACGGATTTGCCCGCTTCCGCCGCCTCAATGAGGGCGTTGACGACCGGTGAGTTGGGAGAGGTGCGGTACAATGTATGCTTGATGGCAACTACATTGGGATCGGCCGCCGCCTGTCTCAGGAAATGCACCACCACGTCGAAGCTCTCATAGGGGTGATGAACGATGAAGTCCTTGGTGCTGATGGCCGCAAAAATATCTCCACCGCTTTCGCGTACGCGTTCCGGATAGCGCGGGGTATAGGGCTGGAAACAGAGATCGGGACGTTCGGGCGTGATCAGTTGCTGGGTATCCGAGAGTCCGAGGATGCCGTCGACCGTCATGATGGCCCGCCGGTCGAGCACGAGCTCGGCGACCAGAAAATCAATGAAATCCTGCGGCATTTCCTTGTTGACCTTCAGGCGGATGACGCTGCCGCGGCGGCGGCGTTTCAGCGCTGTCTCGAACAGGCGGGCAAGGTCTTCCGCTTCTTCCTCCACTTCGATATCGCTATCGCGGACGATGCGGAACAATCCCTGGCCTGCGACGGAATATCCCGGAAACAGATGGTCGAGGAACATAGTGACGATATTTTCAAGGCTGACAAAGCGAATATCGGTCCCCGGAAGCTTCACGAAACGGTCCAGCGTCTGCGGCAACAGAAGAAGGGCTTTCAGCTTCCGCTCGTCATTTTTCCGGACCAGTTCCATCAGCATGCCGAAGCCGAGGTTCTGGATGAAGGGGAACGGATGCGCAGGATCTAGCGCCATGGGCGTCAGCACCGGATAGATCTGTTCCTGAAAATACTGTTCCAGCCATTCGCGTTCATCTGGTTTCACGTCATTGGGCGAAAGAACCGAAATTCCGGCGGCCCGCATTTCTTTCAGCAGGCTTTTCCATTGCTTCTGCTGCCGATCGATCAGGCGGCGCGCCTTCTCATCGACCTGCTCCAGCTGTTGCGCGGGCGTCAGGCCATCTTCGCTCACGGCCTTGATGCGGGCCTTGATCTGGCCCCATAGTCCGGCGACGCGGACCATGTAAAATTCGTCAAGGTTAGTGGCGGAAATGGACAGGAAGCGAAGCCGTTCAAGGAGTGGATGGGCGCGGTTGGCGCTTTCCTCCAAGACCCTTCCGTTAAAGGAAAGCCAGGACAGTTCGCGGTTGATGAACCGCGCCGGGCTTTCCAGAAGTGCCTCGGTCGGCCCCTGTTCTTCTTCTATGGACTGCATCGACATGATACGTTACTTGCCCCTTCCCGTTTCCGTTTCAAGATCCGAGCATAGCGGATCTATGTCACCGATTTGTGACAAACGACGGGAAAATCCACTCAACCGGCCTCAGCCTGGCAGAAATTTGTTAAAAAGTCATTCCACGCGGGTCCAAACCTGCGATTTGCAAAAGAAAAGGACACAGCCTTTCACATCGAGCTTGTCCGTGCCGTCAAGTTCCATGCTGGAGCCATAGGTCTTGCCATCTTCAGGATTGTATATCTCCCCGTCATCCCAGCCGCCCTTGCCATCCTTCACGAAACCCGACAACAGTTTAAGCCCGATGATGGGGCGCTTGCGAAGCTCGGCATCGGTGTTGTTCTTATCCAGCTTCGGCTTGCCTTCGTCATCATTCGGCTCTTTCAGCCAGATGATCCTGCCACAGAGCTTATCCCCGCAAAGCTCTATTTTTACGTGACTTTTATTCTCCACCGTTGACCAGACACCGGTTGCATCCGCCGCATGGGCGGTGGCCGAGAAGAAAAGCCCGACGGCCAGCATTGCTAGAAAAGAATAATCTGTCCGAACGCGCATGACCCCTTTCGTCCCTGACGTACAGCTTGATAATTCTTTTATAATGTACCGGGGAAAGCGCCGCCGTCCAAGAGGATATTCTGCCCCGTGATATAGCCCGCCTTGTCGCTGCAAAGGAAGGCGCAGGCCGCGCCAAACTCCTCCGCTGTGCCGAAGCGCCCCGCGGGATTGGTTGCGGCGCGTTCTTTCCGGACTTCCTCGATCGAGACGCCGCGCGCTTTCGAGACCGCCTCGAAATTTCCGCGCAGGCGGTCGGTATCGAACGGCCCCGGCAGCAGCGCATTGATGGTCACATTGTCGATCACTGTTTTCCGGGCGATCCCGGCGACAAAACCGGTCAGCCCGGCACGCGCACCGTTAGAGAGGCCAAGGATATCGATGGGCGCCTTGACGGCACTCGACGTGATATTGACCACACGCCCGAATTTCCGTGCTCTCATGCCATCGACCACGGCCTTGATCAGCTCGATCGGGGTCAGCATGTTGGCATTGAGTGCCTTGTTCCAGTCATCAAGCGTCCAGTCGTGATAATCGCCGGGCGGCGGGCCGCCTGCGTTATTGACAAGGATATCCGGGGCCGGACAGGCGGCCAGCACTTTGTCGCGGCCCTCTTCCGTTGTGATATCGCCTGCTATGGCCTTCACCTCCACGCTTGAGTTTTTGCGGATATCGGCGGCGGTCTGTTCCAGTGTTTCCCTGGTTCGTGCCGTGATCACGAGGTTGACGCCTTCTGCGGCAAGCGCCTCGGCGCAGCCCCGGCCGAGCCCCTTGCTGGAGGCGCAGACAATTGCCCATTTCCCTGAAATTCCCAAATCCATCCTGTTATTCCTGTTCTTTCTGGAAAATATCCCGCAGCAGCGGAACGGTTACCTTTCTTTTTTTGGCAAGAGCTTCCGCATCGAGGCGGGCCACGAAATCGCGCGCCGCCGCGAAGGAGCGTTCAAGCCGCCGCGTCATATATTGGATTACATCCGGTGTCACGGCAAGCTGGCGATCGGAAAAAAGCTTCACGATCAGCGCCGCGAACAGGGCATCGTCCGGGGTTGCAATCTCGGCAACCGGCACTGTCCCGAGACGGGAGGCAAGATCGGGAAGCGAGAGGTTCCAGCGGGACGGCGCCGTGCGCGCCGTCAGAAGCAGGCTACCCCTTTTTTCCCGCACAAGATTGAAAAGATGAAACAG
Source organism: Alphaproteobacteria bacterium (assembly GCA_006226265.1). Lineage (GTDB taxonomy): Bacteria > Pseudomonadota > Alphaproteobacteria > Sneathiellales > Sneathiellaceae > Sneathiella. The sequence continues at coordinate 3,644 of SBHH01000038.1, forward strand.
TGCCTTTTCATCCAGTTCCTCTTCCGCCTCTTCCAGTATCACAGAAGATGAGGAAAGGCGGGTAAGCTCTTCTATTCCGAATTTTTTTAAATCTTTGTTGGTAATCAGTTCCGCACCGCTCACCGCCTGCCAGACGGCGGCAAGATGGGTCTTGCCGGAACCTGAAGGACCCGCAAGCAGCAGGCAATGGCCCGGCCAGTCCGGCCAGCGATCGATCCAGGCGACGGCCTCCGCATTGCTGTCAGTGACAAGGAAGTCATCCCTCCCCATGGCAGGCCTGAAGGATAAATCAAATGGAATTTGAGTGGCTTGCATGATTTACCTCAAGTTCCACCCAAGTCCATGTCATCTTCCGGCGGTTCCGGACCATAAAGCGGGCTATGAAGATACTGGTGGATTGCAAAGCGGCTGAGGACACCGACCACGGCGGCCATCGGCACGGCCACGAGAACGCCGACGAAACCGAACAATGCGCCGCCGGCCAGCAGGCCGAACATGACCCAGACCGGATGTAGCCCGACTTTTTCACCAACAAGGTTCGGGGTCAGGACATATCCCTCCAGCACCTGGCCGATGGCGAAAATGCCGCCGACCACGGCAATCATGACATAATCGGGATAGAACTGGATGATCGCCACTCCGACCGAGGCAATGCCGCCGATAATCGCGCCGACAAAGGGAATGAAGGAGATCAGTCCCGTTACGATGCCGATCACAAGACCGAATTCAAGGCCGGAGAGCATCAGGGCAATACCGTAATAGGCGGCGAGGATCAGGCAGACACTGGCCTGTCCGCGCACGAACCCTGCCAGTACCTTGTCGATATCGCGGGCGATGCCGCGGATATGCCCCGCGTTTTTGCGGGGCAGCCAGCTATCGACCTTGGCGACGATATGGTCCCAGTCACGAAGAAGATAGAAGGCGACCACCGGCGTAATCACCAGCAAGGTCACCATATTGACGACGGCCAGCCCACCGCCGACGATATTTTGCGACAGCGTGCCGAGGTTCTTCACCATTTCTCCGCCATATTCGCTGACCGCTTTCTTGAACTGATCTTCCGATTTCCAGTCCGGCATATCGACGAAGCGGTTGATGAGCGGCACGACAAAATCATGTATATTATCAATATATCCCGGTAACCGTTTGAAAAGACCAACAATCTGATCAATAAGAATAGGTACGAGAAGGACAATGGCGATGACGACGATGACAACGAACAGGCCGATAATCAACGAGGTTGCGGTGGAGCGGCCAAGGCCCTTTTCCTCCAGCCGGTCGGCGACGGGATCGAGGAAATAGGCGACCGCCATACCGAGGACGAAGGGCAGCAGTACATTGCCGAGCAAAAACAGGAACAGGATGAAGGCGAGCGCCGCGATCACCCAGAATTTCACTTGCTGCCGTAATGTCATGCTTCCTCCCGCCCTTTTCTTCTCCGCTCAGGCGTTCTGACCATTTTGCCGTGCCCATTGAAGTATATAGCTCACTCCTGACAATACGGTGGTCAGGCCGACAATGAAAACGCTAATTGAAATAAGCCCGCCGATGCCATGGAAATCGAACCCCTGATTGCCGAGCACAAGGGCGGCCAGGCCGATCTGGCAGAAGGTATTGAGCTTGCTGACTTGCGAGGGTACGATCTCCACCTTGAAACCGAGCACTGACGTAAAAAGAATGCCGCCGACAATCAGAATATCGCGGCTCACCACGAGAATGACAAGCCAGTTCGGCAGCTCTCCCTGTACGCCGAGCGTCACATAGATCGAGACGAGCAGGATCTTGTCCGCCAGCGGATCGAGATAGGTGCCAAGCGGCGTTACGAGGTTGAAATGCTTGGCGATCATTCCGTCAAGGGCGTCCGAGGCGCCCGCAAGCAGGAAAACGATAAAGGCTGCATACATCTGCCCGGCAAGGATCAACCAGACGATGACCGGCACCAGGATCATACGGATCAGGGTGATGCTGTTCGGAATATTCACGGGCCCTATCCGGTGGATAAAACAAGGACGGGGGTCATTGCTCTGCGCCGGCGGTCGCCGGATCGAGGGTCCAGTAGCCGTCATGCTGGACGAGTGTGAGATCCTTCTGTGCGAGCGAGGTCGTCAGTTTGTCAATGCTGCCAATGAAGGTGATGTACCAGAACGCCTCCCCGACCGAGAGGTCCTTGACGCGGGTTTCACTAACGGCGGCAAGGTTGCCGACCTTGTCCTGAATGCCGAGCCAGTTCTTGAGGCTGCTAACCTTCGTCGTGACGGCAAGTGTGGTTTCGGTACTGAAATCGAGCACGGTCTTGCGCTTCCAGTCTTCCTGCATCTTGCCGAGCAGATCGAAAATCGCGCCCTGCATCAACTTTTGCGGATCGCTTTCGGCCTCTCCGGCGCCGCGATAACTTTCGACAACGGTCGGTTCCGTATCCGTTGCCCGCTCCCGCGTGATATCGAGAACAAGTTTTCCGTCCGTATCGGTCCGGAGTCTTGCCGCAACCACCACAACGCCCCCGGCCCCGTAAGCCTCACGGATTTTCTCAAGAGCATCTTTTTCAAGATTGAGAGCCTGGTCGACATTGATCATCTTGATATCTTCAAGATCGCCGGAGGGTACCAGTACGGGCTGCAGAAAGGTTTGCGCCCAGTCGTCGCGCATCTCGACCGGCTCCTGCGGTCTTGCGCCATAGCCCACGATATTCACCCAGACGGTGCGCCAGGGATTCGGCTCCTCCCAGAGGTAGGACCGTTCATCGGTCTCATAGACCGGCAGGATCAGAAGCGGCTTGCCGACAGATTCGGAAAAAGGCAGGGCATTCCGCCGCAAGAGGCCGCGGACGGCATCGCGTTTGAACTCGAAAGTGAGGTCGGCGAGATAGCGCTGTGCCGAGCTCCGTTCGTTCGCGACCTGGAAGGAAGAGACCAGCGGCGTGATTTCGTCATCGCTCAAATTTGGCAGATTGCTGTGATAGGCTTTCAGAACCAGATGGCGGAGAAGAGTGCCGAAGGCCCGTCGCTGGCCGACCTCGACGGCCTTTGTGCGGGCTGCCGCCGCGGTCGAGGCCGTCTCGTCGACGGAAATGCCGCGAATGACATAAAGATTGTCATCGGCCTTCGCCGGACTTGAGAGAAACAGCATGCCAAACCCAAGAAAAATCAAGGCAAGGGCACGCAAAAAGTTTGTAATCTGTCTCGTTTCCGTCATTGCAAACCACTGGAAAAAAAGTATCTTGGCCCCATCATAGTCCTAAAACCGGATGCAGCATAACTTATGAAGACCGATAGCTCCAAAAAAAGTTACAGTTACAAGGATGCCGGCGTAGATATCGCGGCGGGCAACTCGCTCGTCGAGGCGATCAAACCCCTTGCCGCGGCAACCAAGCGCTCTGGCGCTGACGCCGGTCTTGGCGGGTTTGGCGCTATCTTCGATCCGAAGGCGGCAGGGTTCAGGGACCCGCTCCTCGTTTCCGCGACCGACGGGGTCGGCACCAAGCTTAAAATTGCCATCGACATGAACCGTCACGGCACGATCGGCATCGATCTGGTCGCCATGTGCGTGAATGATCTGGTGGTTCAGGGGGCGGAACCGCTCTTCTTCCTCGATTACTTCGCCACCGGCGGCCTTGATGTCGCGGCGGCGCGCGAGATCATCGCCGGGATTGCGGCGGGTTGTACGGACGCGGGCTGCGCTCTCATTGGCGGTGAAACAGCGGAGATGCCGGGCATGTATGCCAAGGGCGACTACGATCTTGCGGGCTTTACGGTCGGCGCGGTGGAGCGCGACCAGCTTCTCACACCCGATAGCCTTCAGGAGGGTGACGTCCTGCTCGGCCTCGCTTCCTCCGGGCTGCATTCGAACGGATTTTCCCTCGTTCGGCGGCTGGTTGCGGATTTCAATCTCGATTACGCCGCGCCCGCCCCGTTTGATTCGGATAAAAGCCTTGGCGAGGTGCTGATCGCGCCGACCCGGATTTACGTAAAAAGCTGCCTTGAAGCCATCCGCAAGGGCCATATCAAGGCCCTTGCCCATATCACGGGCGGCGGATTGTTCGAGAATATCCCGCGTATCCTGCCGAAATCCCTCGCGGCGGAACTGGACGCAGCCAGCTGGCCCCTGCCGCCACTTTTCAGCTGGCTGGCCGGGCTTGGTAATATCGCGCCGGAAGAGCTTGCGACCACATTCAACTGCGGCCTTGGCATGGTTGTTGCCGTTCCGGCAGACAAGGCGGCGGAGGCGGCGGGCGGTCTTCGCGCCGCCGGCGAAACGGTTTTCGAGATTGGCCGTCTGACTGCACGCAAAGCCGGTGCGGCACAGGTTATCATCAACGGGTTGGAAAAAACGTGGCAAAAGTAAAAGTCGCCGTCCTCATTTCCTCGCGCGGGACCAATATGCAATCGCTCGTGCGGGCCTCGCAAGAGGCGGATTTTCCGGCTGAAATTGTCTCTGTCCTCTCAAACAATCCCGATGCTGCCGGGCTTAAATTCGCGGCGGAAAACGGTATCCTGACACAGATCGTAGATCATCGCGAATTCGACAGCCGCGAAGCCTTTGAAGAGAAAATCAGTGAATATCTTGAAAACCTGAATATCGATCTTATCTGTCTCGCAGGTTTCATGCGGTTGCTGACAGGTGAATTCGTCAATCGCTGGCGTGACCGTATTCTCAATATTCATCCATCCCTGCTGCCCGCGTTCAAGGGGTTGCATGTCCATGAAAGGGCCATTGAATCCGGCGCCCGTTTTGCCGGATGTACTGTCCATTTCGTGCGTCCCGAGATGGATGACGGCCCGATCATCGTTCAGGCGGTCGTGCCGGTCCTGCAGGATGATACGCCGGACGATCTGGCGGCGCGCATCCTGGAGCAGGAGCATCAGATATATCCGCATGCCCTGAAGCTGGTGGCCGAGCAGCGGGTGCACATACATGGTGCGGTGACCAGAATTGAAAATCCGGATGAACAGGCGCTTTCCCTGATCAATCCAAAATGCGAGGTTTAGCGAAGTCGGTATGAAGTATTCAGGTTATGCAGGAATGCGGTGGTTGCCGCTGACGGCGATTATGATGGCGGGGCTTCTGACGCTCACGGCCTGTCATAACAAGAAAGAAAGCTCGATGGTCATCGGGGCAATCTATAACCTGTCCGGAGAGCAGCATGATCTCGACCTCCCTTCCTCGCAAGGCGCGCTTCTCGCCATTGATCAGATCAATGGCGATCATGGCCTTCTGGACGAACCTGTTTTTCTCGCCTTTGCCGATGGCGAAAGCAACCTCAGAACAATTTCCGAAAAAACGGCGGCCCTGATTGCCGGTAATCCGGATATGCAGGCAATCGTCGGCATGTCGGATACCGATGCGGCGCTTGCCGTCGCGCGGGTTGCGGCATCGAAGAAACGGCTGCTCATTACCTCCGGCGCCACTTCCCCGAGATTGCCTGAGGATGTACCGAACTATCTTTTCCTCGCCTGCTATGGCGATAATGAACAGGCCGCCGCCGGAGCGGAGTTCGCATTCGACAACCTGAAAGTGCGGAAGATCGCTGTTCTCTATCGCGAGGGCATGTCCTATACCGAGCTTCTGCACGGCTATTTCGAGGCAAGTTTCAAGGCCCTTGGCGGGGAAATCGTCGAAAGCCGGGGATATCCGGAAGGTGGCTATGCGGATGCAATCGCGAAGCTTGCTGATAAAGACGCGGATGCGATTTATCTCGCTGCTTCCCCCGACGAGGTGATTGATGGCGTCGAGGCGCTCCGGAATGCGGGGATCACGGTTCCGGTTCTGAGTGGGGACGGCTTCGATATCGGTGAAAACTGGAATACACTGGCGACGGAAAGCAAGGTCTGGTTTACGACCCATGCGGATGTAAGCGCCGCGAACAAGGACCCGCGTATCGTTGCTTTCCGCGATGCCTTCATGAAGCGGTTTCCGGGACATGAGCCCGATGCTTTCACTGCGCTTGGGTATGATGCGGTCAATCTGCTGGCCGCCGCCATCACCAAGGCAGGCAGTACCGATGTTGCGGATGTCCGCAAGGCCCTTTACGAAATGAAATATCAGGGGATTACCGGAAATATCAGTTTCAAACCGGGAAGCCAGATTCCGACCAAGGATGTTACCGTCATGCGGGTGAAGGATGGCACGGAGACTTTTGTCGCCTCCTTCACGCCGCGCGAGGTGCCGGAACCCTGACAGACGGGCGAGGAGGCGGCTTGAGGAAGGAAACCGTAAACGAAAAGCGCAATGCCGATACCTTCCGTCTTGCCGTGCACCGGACGGAACTTGCCAACCAGCGCACCCTGCTCGCCTTCGCACGCACCTCCATCGCCCTTTGTGCTTCTGCCGTTGCGCTGATCCAACTGAAGGAAAACACCTGGCTGGAACATGTCGGTTGGGCCATCTTGCCTGTCTCCGCCATTGTGCTCGCGACCGGCGTCTATGACTATCTAAGGGTTCGTGCTTCGATCAATTCGGAAAAGAAGGATGGCGGGCTCGACTGAGCCGCCGGATACAAGCCAATAAAAAGCCGGGCAGTCCAGCGACTGCCCGGCTTTTCTGTTCGGAACTCCCGAAGATTAGCGGGAATAGAATTCGACGATCAGGTTCGGTTCCATCATGACCGGATACGGCACGTCAGCGAGCGCCGGAATGTTCTTGAAGGTTCCCTTCATGCCCTTGTGATCGACATCGAGATATTCCGGAATATCGCGTTCCGGGCTCTCGGCAGCTTCCAGCACAATGGCGAGCTGCTTGGACTTCTGGCGGACTTCTACGACGTCGCCGACTTTCACCTGATAGGAGGCAATATTGACCTTCTTGCCGTTCACGGTGACATGACCGTGGTTGACAAACTGACGGGCGGCAAAGACGGTCGGCACGAACTTCATGCGGTAGACAACGGCGTCCAGGCGGCGCTCCAACAGGCCGATGAGGTTTTCGGACGTATCGCCTTTCAGACGAACGGCTTCCTCATAGAGGCGGCGGAAGGATTTCTCGGTGATATTGCCGTAGTAGCCTTTCAGCTTCTGCTTGGCGCGCAGGTGAATCCCGAAGTCGGAGATTTTACCGCGGCGGCCCTGACCGTGCTGACCCGGGCCATATTCACGACGGTTGACCGGGCTTTTCGGACGACCCCAGATGTTTTCGCCCATCCGGCGGTCGATTTTATACTTGGCTTGAATGCGTTTGCTCATAACTTTATCCATCAAATTAAGGAAAAAGGCAGCCCGACGAGGCCTGCACAAGGCGCGCATCATAGGGGCTTGGCCCCTGATGTCAATCCCTTTTAGGCCGCTCGCGCTTTCAGCTTTTTGATAAAACCCGATATCTCGGAATTCACGCGATCCGGGGCCTCATGGGTGATCCAGTGAGTGACGCCCGGCACCGTCACAATCTCAAGATCGGGCACGAGCTTTTCAAGGCCGATAAGGTTCTTTTTGGTAAGGGCATGGTCCTCCTCCCCCCAGACGACGCGGGTCGGCACATGGACGCGGAAATTCTCTGGGTCAAGGCCGGAGCCCGGCCCGTCGGGATCGGCCTTCTCGGCGGGGACCAGCGGGGAGGCCCGGTAATAGTTCAGCATGGATTTAAGCGCACCCGGTTTCCGCCAGGCGGTGCGATAAGCATCGGCGTCTTCCTCGCTCAACACACCGCTTTCGACATGCTTTGCAAAGGTCCAGTCCATGATCCTGCGGCAGTTATCGGCGAGCATCTTCTCCTCGATACCCTCGTTCTGGAAATAGGCCATATACTGGCTATGTTCGATCTGCTCTGCATCGCGGGCGAGAAGCTCGGCGAAAATATAGGGATGCGGGCCGTTCAGAATAACGAGCCCCTTGATCCGGTCCGGATGGGCTATGGCAACGGCCCAGGCGATGGCCGCGCCCCAGTCATGGGCGGCAAGATAGAACTCGTCTTTCCCTAAATGATCGGCGAGGCCGATGACATCGGCAATGAGATGGCGGATTTTATACGCTTTTATGCCGTCGGGCTTGTCGGAAAGATTATAGCCCCGCATGTCCGGCGCGACCGTGTGGAATTCGCGCCCCAGCACCGGCAACTGATCCTTCCAGCAATACCAGAATTCGGGATAGCCATGCAGCAGGAGAAGCGTATCGTCCCGCCCTGCCCCGGTCTCCACATAATGCAGGGTGACATCGCCTACTTTCGCGGTGTTATGCGTGATCTCCGTTGTCATCGGGCGCTTCCTCCTTCTCGGCCATGGTAAGGCCTTTTATAATGCCCTGAAAGGCCCGGATGTCCGATTCCATCAGGCCGAAACGCTGAAACATATTGCGCATGTTGCGAAGGATAACATCCTTTCGTGACCGGATCGGGTCAAAATACCCACGTGATTCCAGCTCGTCCTCAATCCGCGCGAAAAGATGCGAAAGCTCCGCCTTGTTGGCGGGGCGTTCCTCGCGGAGCATGCGGACAGGCTCCGTTTCATCGCCCGCCTGAAACCATTCATAGGCGACCAGCAGCACCGCCTGCGCGAGGTTGATGGAGGAAAAATCCGGATTGAGCGGCACGGTAATGATGGTATCGGCAAGGGTCACATCCTCACGCGACAGACCAACGCTTTCCTTGCCGAACAGAATGCCGGTCCGGGTGCCCGCCGCCGTTTTCTCCTGCAGCTCGATGGCGGCGGCCTTGGGCGTTGCGATTTTCTTGATCACGTCGCGCGGACGGGCCGTCGTGGCATAGACAAGCTCGAGATCGGCAATGGCTTCCTCGGTCGTTCCGAAAACCTGCGCATTTTCGAGCACCATATCGGCGCGGGAGGCAAGCGCCGTCGCCCGCTCGTTCGGCCAGCCATCGCGGGGCGCGACAAGGCGCATGTCTGTGAGGCCGAAATTCAGCATGGCCCGCGCCGCCGCGCCGATGTTTTCCCCCATCTGCGGCTCGACCAGGATAATGGCAGGCATCGGGCTCTCCGTCATGACCGCTCAGCGTTTACCCGTCGGCGCGCCCGCACGGTGAAGCTTGTAGGTGATGCTGTCGATCAGGGCGGCGAAGGAGGCATCGACGATATTGGGGGAGACGCCGACGGTGAACCAGCGATGGTTGGTCTCGTCAATGCTTTCGATCAGCACGCGCGTCACCGCCTCGGTGCCCGAGGTGAGGATGCGCACCTTGAAATCGGCCAGCCGGAGCCCGTCGATATAGCTGGAATATTTGCCGAGATCCTTGCGCAACGCACTGTCGAGCGCATTGACCGGACCATTCCCCTCGCCCACGGAAAGATACCGCTTCCCGTCGATGATCAGCTTGACCACGGCGTCGGAGACGGTGAGCAACTCACCCTTCGCGTTATGCCGCCGCTCGATCTGGACGCGGAAGCTTTCCACATCGAAATATTTCGGCAACTGGCCAAGCCGCCGCCGTGCCATCAGCTCGAAACTCGCCAGCGCGCTGTCATAGGAGAAGCCGTCGAATTCGCGCTCTTTCACCTCTTCGAGCAGGCGGTTGATTTTCGGGTCCTTCGGGTCGATATCGAGGCCGAAATCCCGCAGCTGTGCAATGATGTTGGAGCGTCCGGCCTGATTGGAAACCGGCAGATGCCGTTGGTTGCCGACTACTTCCGGCGGGACATGCTCATAGGTGCGCGGATCTTTTTCGACTGCCGAGACATGCAGGCCGCCCTTATGGGCGAAGGCGGTATCGCCGACATAGGCCTGATGCCGGTTCGGCGCGCGGTTGAGAATTTCATCGAGCAGGCGGGAGACCGGCGTCAGATGTTTCAGGTTTTCCTCCGTGATGCCCGTTTTGACCATTGATCGATACGGCTCCTTCAGCACCAGCGACGGGATGAGCGAGATGATATTGGCGTTGCCGCAGCGCTCCCCAAGGCCGTTGAGCGTTCCCTGCACCTGCCGCACGCCCGCCTTCACCGCCATCAGGGTGTTGGCGACAGCGTTTTCCGTGTCGTTATGGGTATGGATGCCGAGTTTTTCGCCCGGGATATGCTGGATTACCTCGGTGACGATGCGCTCCACTTCATCGGGCAGGGTGCCGCCGTTGGTATCGCACAGCACCGCCCAGCGCGCGCCCGCGTCAATCGCCGCCTTCAGGCAGGACAGCGCATAACCGGGATTGGATTTGTAGCCATCGAAGAAGTGCTCCGCGTCATACATCGCCTCCCGCCCCTGCCGGACGATCTCCTCGATACTGTCGGCGATGAGTTCAAGATTTTCCGCCAGCGGGATGCCGAGCGCCACATCGACCTGAAAATCGGAGCTTTTGCCGACGATGCAGACGGCGGGGGTTTGGGCGTCCAAAATTTCGGTGAGGCCGGGATCGTTGGAAACGCTGCGCCCGGGCCGCCGTGTCATACCGAAGGCCGTCAGCGTCGCGTGTTTTAACGCCGGTGGAGTGTTGAAGAACGCCGTATCGCCGGGGTTGGCGCCGGGCCAGCCGCCCTCGATATAATCAATGCCGAGCCCGTCAAGCGCGCGCGCAATATTCGCCTTATCCTCAACACTGAAATCCACCCCTTGCGTCTGCGCGCCATCGCGCAGCGTCGTGTCAAAAAGATAAAGTCGTTCGCGTTTCATTACGCCCTCTTCCATGTGGTGCCGCCGGGTCCGTCCTCCAGGATAATGCCGTCGGCTTTCAGGTTATCGCGGATCTCGTCGGCCCGCGCGAAATTCTTGTTCTTCTTTGCGTCTGCTCTCTCATTGATAAGTCTATCAATTTCTTCATTTATTTGAACATCAAGATGATCGCTCACATCAATATTCACATATTCGGCCTCTTCATCGGGAATTTCTCCATGAAACCAAACCTCTGGATCAATTTCTAGCAGACCAAGGATGTGACCGCTTCCAATAAGTTGGCCCTTTAAAATCGCTTGTTCATTTGGATCAATTGATCTCCTGGCCTTTTTTGCAAGAGCATAAAGTGCAGAAAGAGCAAGTGGAGTGTTTAAGTCATCCTCCAATGCTGCAACTACTTCATTCGTAGGCTCAATGGTACCAGAGGGCGTATTGTTCAGAGCAAGAAGGGTGGAATAGATTCTATCAAGGCTTTTTTTGGAACGCGCTACTCCTTCTGACGTCCAGTCGAGCGGCTGGCGATACTGGGCGGAGAGCATGTTGAGGCGCAAGGCCTCCCCCGGCGCATCGGCAAGAAGCTCGCGCACGGTCCGGAAATTGCCGAGGGATTTCGACATCTTGTCGCCCTCAACGGTAAGGAAGCCGTTATGCACCCAGTAGCGGGCGAAAGGCGCGCCGTCATGGGCGCAGCAGCTTTGTGCGACCTCGTTTTCATGATGCGGGAAGATCAGGTCCCGCCCGCCGCCATGAATATCGAAGGTCTCGCCCAAGGCCGCCTCGCTCATGACCGAGCATTCGATATGCCAGCCGGGGCGGCCTCGCCCGAACGGGCTTTCCCATCCCGGCATGTTGCCCGTGGACGGCTTCCAGAGAACAAAATCCGCCGGGTCTTTTTTATAAGGCGCAACTTCGACGCGCGCCCCCGCGATCATGTCATCGCGGTTCCGGCCCGACAGCTTGCCATAGTCGGGCATGGAATTTACGTCAAAGAGGACATGGCCCTCCGCCGTATAGGCGTGGCCCTTTCGGATCAATGTCTCGATCATCGCGATCATGCCGCCGATATGCTCGGTGGCCCGCGGCTCGATGTCGGGCGGCAGCGCGTTCAACGCCGCCATATCATCGTGAAAGGCCTTTGTGGTACGGGTGGTCAGGGCCTCGATGCTCTCGCCGTTTGCTTCGGCGGCGGCGATGATTTTGTCCTCCACATCCGTGATATTGCGGACATAGGTGAGATCGTAGCCGAGATGCCGCAAGAGCCGCGCCAGCACATCGAAAATCACCACGGGCCGCGCATTGCCGATATGGGCGAGATCATAGACCGTGGGCCCGCAGACATACATGCCGACCTTTCCGGGCCGGAGCGGCACGAATTCCTCTTTTGCACGATGGGCGGTGTTATAAAGATGGAGCGTCACGATAAAGTCCTTGATTTCAGGCGATGCGGCCGTTCAGGCGGGCGAGAATATTCTCCCGGCCGATCAAAGGCAACAGGCGGCTCATTTCCGGGCCATGGGCCTGTCCGGTGAGCGCGAGACGGAGCGGCATGAAAAGCGCCTTGCCCTTGGCGCCGGTCTTGTCCCTGACCGCCGTGGTCCAGCCTTTCCAGCTTTCCTCGTCAAGCGCGCCGTCGGGAAGTTCATCTGCGGCGGT
>SBHH01000357.1 GCA_006226265.1 Alphaproteobacteria bacterium
ATATCGCGGAGGAAATTGGTGCCCCAAAGCCCGACAATGGTCATGACCGTGCCGTAAATCACCAGATTGATGGCAAAGACATACTGAAATTCCCGGTCACTGATAATGCGGAGAACGCTGCCGATGGTATCACGGAAACTCTCGATCTTGCGGCTGTGAAAGGCATGGCCCTCCGGCGCGTCCTTCAATGTAAAGACGGCGATCAGCAGGGAGGCGGCCGTGATGCCGCCCGCGACCCAGAAAACCTCTCGCCAGCCGGTCGCGTTTGCCAGCATCGCAGTTGGGGTGGTCGAGATAATATTGCCAAGCCCGCCCGTGCTCACAATCAGGGAGGCATAAAAGGCGAATCGCTCCGCCGGCAGCCAGCGGGAAATGATGACGAGAGAGCCCATCATGACGGGGGAGCAGCCGATGCCGACAAAAAAGCGACTGACGGTGAGGCCGGTAAATCCGTCCGACATCGCGAAGGCGAAGGAGCCGACAACGGAGATCAGCATCAGGACGCAGATGGTTTTCTTCGGGCCGTAGCGGTCGAGAAAAATCCCGACCGGTATCTGGAAAATTGCGAAGGCAATGAAGAAAATCCCGCCGACAATGCCCAGCTGCTCATGGGTCAGGCCCATTTCGTCCATGATATCGGGCGCAATGACCGAGATCGAGGAACGGTAAAAATTGCTCGATATATAAACGAACGAAAGCGTCGTTATGATTTTGAGGGCGAGGGCTGATTCATTCTTCATTTTATGGGCCGCCGGGATTGTTTTCTAAACAGCTATCAGGTTGTATGGACAAGGTCAATCGACCGGCGGAAATGGCGGGGCTTGTATCCTGACAAAGAGCAGGTAATCTTGACGCAACATAACAATAACAAGGAGGAAGACATGTCCAGATGGGTAAACCGGCCGGAAGGGTCTAACTGGGGGGATTTCGGCGAGGATGACCAGATCGGCCGCCTCAATCTGCTCACGCCGGATAAGATCAGGGCCGCCGCCGCGGAAGTTCAGACGGGGGAGCGGTTCTGCCTCAGCCTGCCGCTTGATCTGCCGGGGGGTAATGCCCTCAATTCCCGCCGCTTTCCGCCGAAACTTTCGCCGACTTACCGGCCGGGCGACAAGCCCAATATCAATTATAACCTGTCGCAGGACAGCCCGGATTTCGTCGATGTGATCTCCGACGACGTGGTGCTTCTGCATACGCAATATTCCTCGCAATGGGATAGCCTTGCCCATGTTGGGCAGGAGTTCGATGCCGATGGCGACGGGGTGAAGGAGATCGTCTATTACAACGGCTATCGCGGCGGGGAGCATGTGAAGGGCCCGGATGATCCCGGCGGGATTGGGGCTCGCGCCCTCGGGATCGAGAATATGGCCGCCGCCGGGGTTCAGGGGCGCGGCGTGATGATCGATCTGGAAGGAGAGTTTGGCCGCGCGGAAACCATTGTCGGTTATGACGATCTGATGCGCGTGATGGAGAAAGATAAAGTTGTTGTCGAGGAAGGCGATATGGTCTGTCTTCATACGGGATTTGCCCAGATGATCGTAGAAATGGGGGGCAATCCTGATAAGGATAAGCTGCATCATTCCTGCGCCGCGCTCGATGGCCGGGACAAACGCCTGCTGAACTGGATCACGGATACCGGCCTTTCCCTGCTGATTGCGGATAACTACGCGGTGGAGGCCTATCCTTCCCGTCCCGGAGAGGGATGCTGCGCCTTTTTGCCGATCCATGAGCATTGCCTGTTCAAGCTTGGCATTCACCTGGGCGAGCTTTGGCATCTGACGCCGCTTAACAGCTGGCTGAAGGCGCATGGCCGTTCCCGCTTCCTGTTGACGGCGCCGCCGATCCGCCTGCCGGGCTCTGTGGGTTCCCCCGCCAATCCGGTTGCAACCGTTTGATCATACCGTCTATTGCATGAAGCGCGGCGCGCCTTATGTTATTAGGAGAGGCTTGCCCTAGCCCCGGCAATTTGGTAGCTGACGGGCGGGGCCAATTCCGTGGGCACAGCCTTTCCAGATCGGAGTTCACTTTTATGTTTATCCAGACGATGGCGCATGACGATGACGCCCGTATGAAATTTCTGCCAGGCCGTCAGGTGCTCAGCAAAGGCTCCGTCGCTTTCGAGGATGCGGAGGAGGGGCGCAAGAAATCCCCGCTCGCGGCCCGGCTGTTCGATATTCCGGGCGTCAAGGAGATCGAACTTGGCGAAGATTACGTCACCGTCACCAAGGTGGATGACAGCATTCAGAAAATTCTCTGGATCCAGCTGAAACCCATGGTCCTCGCGGCCATCATGGACCATTACATGAGCGGCCTGCCCGTGCTCCTGGGGGAAGAGAAGGCGGCGACGGCCAGCTATTCGGACGAAGAGCAAAAAATCGTTGATAACATCATCGATCTTGTGGAAAGCCGGGTTCAGCCTCAGTTGCAGGAGGATGGCGGCTCCGTCGTGTTCAAGTCCTATGATCCGGGGAACGGCATGGTCATTCTGGAAATGGACAGTAGCGGGCTTTCAACGCCTGCCTTTGGCACCCAGATCAAGATCGAGAATACACTCAAGCATTTCGTGCCCGAAATTGCTCGTGTGAAGTTCGAGCGAATGGCTCCGCCGGAAGAAGCAACCGGCATCGAGCGGCCCGGCCTGCTGACGGAGGAAGCCAACCAGATCCGTGTGCTTTTGGAAACACGGATCAACCCCGCGATTGCTGCCCATGGCGGATATATTACCCTGATCGATATTCAGGACAGCACGGCATATGTCGAAATGGCGGGTGGCTGTCAGGGGTGCGGTATGGCGGATGCCACGCTGAAGCAGGGGATTGAGGTGGAAATCAAGGCGGCCGTCCCCGTGATCGAGCGGGTCCTTGACGTGACCGATCATGCCGGCGGCACCAATCCCTATTATATTGGATATTGAAGGCGGCTTTCGGTCGGCCTAATAAAGGTTAATCGACTTCTTCGATATTGCGGATCACGAAACCGCGCTCTGGACTATATTTCTTCTTCATTTTCGCCCAGGCGTCATCGATCCCATCGGCATAGAATTCGAAATAATGGGTTTCCGCCCAGCTATCGGCGAGATTCTTGTGATGCTCTCCTTCCTGGAGAGCTTCGAGAACTTCCTCAT